>CAZBII010000046.1:0-27693 GCA_964491665.1 uncultured Moraxellaceae bacterium | reverse complement strand
ACGGTCGTCTGGTGCTGACTGCAGAAGACGGTCGCGATGTGGTGGTTACCACCAACAACGGTTCGGAAGAAATCCTGTTTGACGGTGGCGACACCAACGCGGGTGACATCACTGCGCTGGCCAGCCAGGTCAAAACCGGCGAACTGACCATCTCGGCCCAGGACACCATCAACGTTACTGAAACCGGTTCGCTGGCCAACACTGACACCAGTGATGACAACGTGCAGGCAGTGGGCACCATTGCCAACGCGGACATCACCACTGTGGATGCTGCCAACATCACCATGAAGTCGGTTGACAGCGCACTGAGCCAGATCGATTCCTTCCGCGCAGATCTGGGTGCGATTCAGAACCGCTTTGAATCCACCATCCGGAACCTGTCGGCAGTATCGGAAAGCCTGGCAGCTGCCAACTCGCGGATCAAGGATGCCGACTTCGCAACTGAAACGGCTGAACTGTCCAAGAACCAGGTGCTGCAACAGGCAGGTATCTCGGTGCTGGCTCAGGCCAACGCATTGCCGCAACAAGCGCTGTCGCTGCTCGGCTAAGGTGTTGTCCCTTAACTGAAAAGTTAGGAAAAGAAAGAACGAGCGAGCCCCGGGATCGAAAGGTTCCGGGTGCTCGCGTTTCCGATTCAACATCAGGTGGCAGTTATGATTAGCAACAGTACGACCAGCCTGGAACCGAAGAGTGGCTATACTTCTGTTGAACAAACGAAGCCGGCCGCTGCGGCACCAGGTGCCAAGTCTGAATCTGTTTCCGTCGCCAGCCCGGTGGAAAAGGAAGACCCGGTTGCGGCCCAGGCTCCTGTTCAGGAAAAGCAGCAGGAACTGGCCAAAGAGCAGCAGGAAGAAGTCAAACGCAAGGTTACCGAGGCCATCCCCAAGGTGCGGGAATTGATGCAGAAGAACCAGCGCAGTCTGGACTTCGAAGTCGCGGAGCAGGAAAACCGCGTCATCATTACCGTTATCGACAAGGAAACGGAAAAGGTCATCCGCCAGATTCCACCGGAGGATGTGCTGCAGATTGCCGAAGCCATTGATCAGGGACTGGAACAGAACCTTGGTGGCATGATTTTCAATTCCCGCGCGTAACAGCCCGGACCAAAGTGAAGAGGGCGATGACCTCAAGTTTGCGGTCTGCGCGCCGATAACCTGATCGATAGGGAGTTTACTGACACCAGGCAGATTGGTCTGCTAATTGCTAGATTCATTGTGACGCCAGGAATCCGTCGGCGCACAGGGGATCTGGAATGAGAGGTTAACAATGGTTGCCATTACCGCAGCGGGTACCGGTTCAGGGCTTGATATCGAAGATATCATCACCAAGCTGACTGCGGCCGAGAAAGAGCCCGTTGAAAAGCGCCTGGCGTTACGTGAAACGGAAATTCAGGCGGAAATTTCGGCCTTCGGCTCGCTCAAGAGTTCCCTGTCGGATTTCAAGAAGTCCCTTTCCGGACTTTCATCCCTGCAAAGTCTTGCCGCCCGGGCGGCAACCTCCAGCAATCCTGAATCCTTTACCGTGTCTGCCGACAATAATGCGTCGGTGGGCAACAGCCAGATCGAAGTCGTCAATCTGGCGTCGGCACACAAACTTGTGTCCCAGAACCAGTTCGCCGCTGCCACAACGGCGGTCGGTGCAGGCAGGCTCACCATCGCCGTGGGCAGCGAATCATTCAACGTGGATATCGTGGGTGGCCAGAACAACACACTTGCGGGAATTCGCGATGCCATTAACAAGGCCAGCGACAATCCCGGTGTCACCGCCAGCATCCTGACCGTTTCCAATGGCGTCGGCGGCACCGTTTCCAAACTGGTGTTGTCATCCGATGAAACCGGCGCCGCCAACGCCATTGCCGTCAGTGTCACTGGCGATTCCGATGGCAATGACACCGACAACAGCGGTCTGTCGTCCTTCGTCAACGCCAACATGGATGTGAAGAGCACCGCGACCGATGCGCTGATCCGCGTGGATGGGTTTAACGTCACTTCTTCCACCAACGTGGTGAAGGATGCAATCCAGGGTGTCACCCTGACGCTGCTGAAAGCGGCTCCGACCGTCAATGAAAACCTGAAAGTCAGCATCGATAAAACTGCGATCAAGGACAATCTCAGTTCCTTTGTCGATGAGTTCAATCTGCTGAGTGAAACACTGGATTATCTGACCAAGTACGATCCGGAAACGAAAGAGGCCGGATTGCTGACCGGCGATTCCACCGTGCGCTCCATTGAAAACCAGTTGCGTCGTCTGCTGTCGAGCGCGGTGAGTGATGTGGGCGGCAGCTACAACACGCTGGCGTCGATCGGTATTACCACGCAGCGCGACGGCACCCTGAAGCTGGACTCCAGCAAGCTCGACAAGGCGCTGGACAGCAATTTCGATGACGTGGCGCAGATGCTGGGCGGTGACAATGGCATTGCCAAGAAACTCGATGACACGCTGAAAAATCTCACCAAAACCGGCGGCATGATCTCCAGCCGCAACAGCACTTTCCTGAAACAGCTTGAGGATATTGACGCCCAGCGCGAGAAACTGGAATTGCACATGACCTCGTTTGAGGAGCGTTTGCGTGCCCAGTACTCCGCGATGGATGCGATTGTCAGTAGCCTTAACTCCACAGGCAACTATATCCAGCAGCAGATGGACGCCATTTCCGGCAAGAAGTCTAAATAAGCGGGCACTCGCAGGTAGATAAGCATGAACATGTCAAAAGGCGCACAACAATACGCAAAAGTGAACAGAAGCACCGGGGTGGAAGACGCCAATCCTCACCAGCTGATCCAGATGCTGTATCAGGGGGCGCTTGACAGCCTGCAGCAATCGCTGGGTTTCATCGAGCGCAAGGATTACGAAGCCAAGGGCCGCGTGATCGGTCGCGCCATCAGCATTATCGGTGGTCTGCAGGGTTTTCTGGATCATGAAAAGGGTGGCGAGATTGCCCGCAATCTGGATTCGCTGTACGACTACATGACCATCAAGCTGTATGAAGCGACCCGCGAAAACAGTCAGGACAAGGTGCGTGAAGTCATCGCGCTGCTGCGGGAAATCAAGGCCGGCTGGGATGGCATTGCGGAAGAAGCCAGCCGCATCTTTGCCGAAAGCAGCCAGCAGGCAGCGGAGTAATTTATGCTCGTCCAGGTGCTCGATGGATTCAATGCGCGCATGCAGACCGCCATCGATGCGCACGATTATGAAGAACTGCGCCTGCTGGATTCGGCCTGCCTGCGCTTCATGTCAGAGAACCTGCCACCGCGCGACCTGGATGACAGTGGCCTGCAGGCCGTGAAAGACAGTCTGGAACGTTTGCACAAAACCTACCGCGCGGCCGTGACACTTTGCGAAACCGCGCGCGATGAAACCCGCCAGCAGCTGCAGGCGGCGGGCCGCGGCCGGCGCAACGCCATTCAGTATCTGTCGGTTGCGCAGAATATCGGTCCCTGACCCGGGGCTGTCCCCCGGTGGAGCACAAACCATGTCCGTTCAAGCCATCTCCATGCCGTACCTGATTCCCGATATGCCCAGCGCTGAGGAAGTGCTGCCGTTCCTGCGGGAAATCGACGGCAACCGATGGTATTCGAACTTTGGTCCGCTGGTGCTGCGCCTGAACGATCAGATCAAGGCCAATCATTTTGCCGGCGAAGATGTGCATACGCTGCTGTGCAGCACCGGCACGGCCGCGCTGGAGCTGGGTCTGGCCTGTCTGGGCCTGAAACCGGGCGCTCGCGTGCTCGTCCCCGCATTTACTTTTCCTGCGTCCGCCAATGCCATCCAGAACTGCGGCTTCGAACCGGTGTTCTGCGATGTGGATGAACGCAGCTGGGTGCTGACGCCGGAAATTGCGTTTGAAGCCCTGTTGCGCACGCGCATCGATGCCGTGATGCCGGTGGCGGCGCTGGGACGTCCGCTGCCCGCCAGCCACTGGGATCGTTTCTGCGAGGAGACCGGTCTGCCAGTGCTGATTGATGCCGCGCCGGCGCTGGGTAATCAGCGCGTGGGCAAGCATCTGGTGGTGGCCTACAGCATGCACGCCACCAAAGCCTTTGGCATTGGTGAAGGCGGCGTACTGGCCTGTGCCGATCCCGACCTGATCGCCCGTGCCCGTCGCGTTTGCAGTTTTGGCATGGACGCGGTAGGGCAGGTGGTAATGCAGGGTACCAACTGCAAGCTCAGTGAATACCATGCCGCGGTGGGTTTGGCGCAGATGCGGCGCTGGCCGGCGCGCCAACTCAAACGCGCCCGCATCGAAACCGCCTATCAGGCGCAGATGCAGCTGCATGCGGATCTGTGGGCAACCCAATCCTTTGTCGATCATCCACCGGAACACGATGTGCTGGTGGCACTGCCGGCGCGCAACAACCGCTCCACCATGCCGGTACGTCTGCGCGATCACATCGGCATTGGTGTGCATGTCGTGCAGCAGCAGCTGGCCGAACGCGGCATTGGCACCCGTCTGTGGTACAACCCCGGTCTGCACCGTCATCCGAACTGGATGGGCTACCGCCAGGTGTATCGGCTGGGCGAGCACAGTCTTGCCACGGTTGATGCCCTCAACCAGCGGCTGATTGGCTTGCCGTTCCACAATTTCCTTTCCCCCGAAGACATCGCCCACGTCGTGAGCAGCCTGTGGCAAATAGTGGAAAGCAGGGAAATATCTGCTTCACTTAGCTAAGAGAGTTTGGCTGCTAATAACAACGGGGAATTATGGAAGCCTTGATCGCGCTGCGGCAGCTGGAGTCTGCTGTGGCCGAGCGTCGTCATGGTGACGCGCAACAGTATCTGCTCTGGTTGCTGGCCGCAGTGTCGGTGCATCGTACGCGTCCGGATGCCGTCATTCTTCCCACTTATTCCGACACCGAAATTACCTACGTCGCCACCCGCATCGTCAGCGCGGCCTGCCAGCTGCTGGCCGATCCGCAATTTGGCATCGACGACAGTCAATTTTTCCAGTTCGCCAAATGTCACGGCCACCTGGCGGCACTGCTGGGCATGTCCGGATTCGGCAATGCCGATCATGTGATCCAGAATCTGCTGGAACCGGTGCACGGCAACAAGGCGCACACGGTTACGCGCGCAGCCTTCAACAAAATTCTGCTGCTGCACGGCCTGCACTCGGAAGTGAAGCTGCCCTATGAACAGTATCTGCAATCCCATCCGAAGCATCTGCTGTGGCTGGTGCTGGCGGCGGTAAGCGCGCAGTTCTGTGTGACCGAGCGCGAGAATGCGGCGCGAAACCAGCTGCTGGCCACGCTGTCGCAGCGATTGGATATCACTGCCTTCGACGAATCCATGCTGGGCTGGCTGTGTGTTGCCTGGATGCATTGCAGTTACGCCACGGTGCAGGGGCGCAATTTCATCAAGCAGACTTTCAACCGCATGCTGGTGCAATGGATGGAGCAGCTGGGCGTTCCACAACAGCAGCCGATCACGCCGGAAATGCGGCAGGGCAAACCGGTGCTGCTGGTGGTGAACGAGCAGTTTCATTCCGGCCATGCCATGTACCGCTGTCTGGCGCCGATGATCGACGCACTGCGCCAGCGTTTCTATCTGGTCGGCATGACGGAGAAGGACAAGTCGGACAGCGTCGCGCGCAAGCATTTCGACAGCCACTATTATCTGGACTGGCAGGGCGGCAACCAGGTGGCACTGAAAACCGTGCTGGCGCAGATGGCGAAGATCAGGCCACACGCGATTTACTATCCCAGTGTGGGCATGAGTCTGCCGGTGATTCTGCTGGCGAATCTGCGTATCGCCCCGTGCCAGCTCATGAGCCTGGGGCATCCGGCCAGTTCCCATTCTGCAGTGATGGATTACTGTCTGGTAGAGCAACAGTATCTGGTGGATGCCAGCCTCTATTCGGAAGCCATCCTGCCGGCGGAAAATGGCGCGCTGGGTTTTGTGCCGCATGCCGAGCAGCCACCTCGCGCGGAGCTGTTGCAGTGGCGCAGTGAATGGCGCAGCGGCGATCCTCTGCGTGTCGCCATTCCCGCATCGGCCATGAAAGTGAATGCCGAATACATTGGCGCATTGTGCTACATCCAGCGCAAGGTGAGCCGCGCGGTGGAATTCCATTTTTTCCCGTATCTGAACACACTGGCGACGGCACTGTTTCGCAAGCAGGTGCAGACCCGTCTGCCGGGTGCTGTGGTGCACGCGCCCATGCCCTATCGGGAGTACCTGCGCATGATTGCCCGCTGCCAGCTGCACCTGAGTCCGTTCCCGTTCAGCAGCACCAACAGTCTGATTGATTCCTTGCTGCTGGGAGTGCCGCTGGTGGTGAAACGGGAAACCGCCACCGAAGCCGGAGTGGATGCCGCGATTGTGGATCAGCTGAATATTGCTGGCTTGCAACCGCAGCCGGATATTGCCGCGTATGTGGAATACAGCTGTCGCCTGCTGGAAGACGATGTCCTGCGTCAGGCACTGAGCGAAGCGGTGGTGGCGACTGACATCGAACGGATTTTCTATGCCAGCCACCACCATGCGGCTGAAGTGACAGCGCAGCGTGTGCAGCAGACCGTGCTGCAGAAAATGGCGGACAGCGCCTGATGACAACGTCCGTCGCGATCATGCAGCCGTATTTTGTGCCGTATCTTGGCTACTTCCGGCTGTTCGCGCAGACGGACCTGTTCGTGATCTATGACTGCGTGCAGTTTCCCCGCCGCGGTTACGTGCATCGCAACCAGGTACCCGACAAGACTGGTGTCGCCCAGTGGCTGACCCTGCCGCTGGCCAAATGCGATCAGAAAACCCTGATCCGCGATTTGCAGTGGCGAGCGGATGATTGTGCCACTTTTGCTGCGCGCATCCGCCAGCTGACGGTGGACTGGCCGGTACAGGCAGCGTCACAGCTGCGCGAGGAATGGCTGGGGCTGCTGACGGACTTTTCCGGCTCGGTGGTGGACTATCTGGAGCGCACGCTGGCGTTTGTGTGTCGTGCACTGGGTCTGCATTTCAATGTTGTCCGCTCCAGCAGTCTGGGGCTGGCTGCAGAACTGAAAGGGCAGGACCGCATTCTGGAAATCTGCCGCCTTGCCGGGGCCGCGCGGTATGTGAATTCACCCGGTGGCCGTGAGCTGTATCAGCCGGAAGCGTTTGCGCAGGCCGGCATTGAACTGCAGTTTCTGGAACCGTTTCAGGGTAGCTGCTGGAGTGTGGCGTACCGTTTGTTGACGGAAGAAAAATCCCGTCTTGTAGCCGGGTTGTCGGCGGGCTGAAAAATCTGGCAGTGAAATTGCACTATCCGTCAGAAGTGTGGCGTGCGTATCTGTTTCGCCAAAAAAATGACATCCCATTTACCGTGAACGACAGCGGCAATGAATAACAGGGCAATTAAAAGCATGTCTGCCAGTCACCGGCAGTGGCACAAGCAGGGATTGATCTATGCACCACCGGGCAACCAGCCCTGGTCGCGCAGCCATGCGCAATTGCCACTGGTGCAGCTGCGCGATTCCTGCTGGCGCATTTACTTTGCCACCCGCAACGATGCCGGCCAGAGCAACATCAGTTTTCTGGAAACCGCTGCCGGCAATCCGTTCGATATTCGTTACGTGCATGAAGGTGTGCTGCTGCCGTTCGGTGATCTGGGTACCTTCGATGAGAGCGGCATCATGCCGTTGTCGCTGGTGCAGGCGGAAGACGGACGCTGGTTTCTGTATTACGCCGGCTGGACCCAGCGCAAAACCATTCCCTATCACAACAGCATTGGTCTGGCGGTGAGTGACGATGACTGCCGCAGCTTTCACAAACTTTACCAGGGGCCCTTGCTGGACGCGCGGCGCGATGAGCCCTTCTTCACCGGCACCGCGCATGTGCGGATTGAAAACGGCCTCTGGCGCATGTGGTACCAGAGTTGTACCGGCTGGGTGAAGCAGGGCGACAGTGTTGAACCGCTGTATCACATCAAGTATGCGGAATCGCCGGATGGCATCGAATGGAAACGCGAAGGCGTGGTGGCGATTGATTACCGCGACGCTGACGAAGGCGGCATCTGCAGCGCCACGCTCAACCAGCACCGCAACAGCTATGAAATGTGGTACTGCCATCGCAACGCATTTGATTACCGCACCAATCCCCGCAACAGCTATCGCATTGGTTACGCCACCTCGCGCGATGGCATTGCGTGGGAGCGTCAGGATTCACTGGCCGGCATTGATGTGTCGGCCCAGGGTTGGGATAGCACCATGATTGCCTATCCCCATTTTGTTCGCTACCGGGACACCGACTATCTGTTCTATAACGGCAACGGCTTTGGCGCCAGCGGCTTTGGCGTGGCAACCCGTTCAGGAGAGCGACCATGATTCAATTTCCCGTAAAAGGACTGGCCCTGATCCAGTCCACCGTGCAGCAGGCGCTGCGTGCCGACGTGCTGGACGCCATCGTGTCCCATATTCGCAGCGGCACTGTCGTGTTGCTCAAAGGCGCCATTCCGGGATCAAAGGCGCTGCAGCTGCGCGATGAAATCGTGAACTGGCGTCAGCAGCAGGAAGTAACGAGCTTTGCCGTCAACACCAATGCGCCCGGTCTTAATTTTCATCGCATCGATGCCCATCCGGAAAAATCCCAGTTGCCGCATATTTTTCACCAGCACGGATTCGGCGCGCTCGATGCGCTGCCTGAGGATCTTGCGCAGGATCTGCTGGCAATTGCCAAACCCATGCTGGCGTTGCAGAACGCAGTAGCCAATACCCAATACAGCTTTGGCATGCCGGAAGTACGCATCAAGGCGCTGCAATATCCACGTGGCGGCGGCTTTCTGATGAAGCATGTGCATCCGGTTGACCCGCAGGGCGTGGGCCTGATTCTGGCGCTGTCGCAGGGTGGCAAGGATTTTGTGAAAGGCGGTACCACGTTTGTGACCCCCGCCGGCTTTGTCGATACCAGTGCCTACCATGACGCCGGTGACCTGATTCTGTTTCGTTATGATCTGGAACATGCGGTAGGCCCGGTGGACAGCGACACCGCGCTGGACTGGCACAGCGACACCGGGCGCTGGACACTGGTGCTGGAACTGTTGAGCACCCATAACCGGTCGGAGGCGGCGTGACACAGGACTGGTTCAGCACAGAACAGGTGATTTGCCCGCACTGCGCGTCGCAGCGCTGGCGCAAACTGTCGTCGCAGTGGCAGTGTCATAACGGGCATGTCATTCCGGCCAGCGCAGGCTTGCCGGATTTTTCTGCCAGCAGCTTTCTGGCCACACAGGACAAAAAACTGCGCGACCGGCTGTACAACGGTTTGCTGGGGCGCTACTACGGTTTCATGATGCCGCTGCTGTCGATGCCCGCGCGCCCGATTATGCAGTCGCTGCCGCAGTGGGCCACATTTTTTGGCACCTGGATCGCATTGATTCTGCTGCTCTGCGGAAAGGTGTCGGCGTTCAGCGCAGGATCGAACACGATTGGCGCACTGTTGCTGCTGGTGTTGCTGGCCGGTGCCGTGGTGTTGCTGCGTCATTCCTACCTGTTCTGGCTGTTGCTGGTGGCCATTCCCGTCAAACTGATTGTATTGCTGCGTCCCTATCGTCCTGCGCAAACTTTTCCCGACGTTCACCGGCGCTGGGTGAACGCGCTGAAGGAATCCGGTTGCCAACAGGTGCTGGACGTGTCCACTGGCACCTGCAATTCCCTGTTGCGCCACGGCTGGACCACACTGGGCGCGCAACTGCACGGCGTGGATCTTTCCACCACGATGCTGCTGCAGGGTGCGGATAACGCCGCTGCCAGCAGCGTGCCGATCCAGTTGTATGTGGCCGACGCACAAGCGCTGCCGTTTCCCGATGCCTGCATGGATCTGGTGTTGAATTATGGCGCGCTGAATGGCTATCAGGATCAGGGCAGGGCGCTGGCGGAAATGGCGCGCGTGCTTAAACCCGGCGGCATTCTGGTGTGTCTGGATGAGCAGCTGTACGAACAGGCCAGCTTCCTGGAGCGCATATATTTTGAAAAGGTGCTGGCGTCGCACGACACCATCATGCGCTTTCCCCGCGATGCTGTGCCCGCGATGCTGGACGTTGTGGAACTGCACCAGATTTATCAGTTCTACTATCTGGCGATCATGAAGAAGGACGGATGATCCATGACAGAAAGCAGAAATTTCTATATCTACATTGATTCAAATTTTCGCGACTGGCTGGTTGACGAGTTTGATCAGGGTAAGAATCTGAATTACCTGAAGAAGCAATTGAGGTTGCGCACGGGCCATAAGGCCAGCATGGAGCAGGTCGCGGAGGCCATCGTACTCAGCAATATCGATTCAGGTGAGAGTGAGCGGGCTTATCAGGTTGCCTGTGCCTTCAGGGATCAGGCTCCGTCCGCCAACATGCATAACCTGGTGATCAGGTGTCTGTTGTCATCCTGGGAATATACACAGGCACTGGCAGAAGCGTTGCGCAATGTGTGGCTGAATCACCTCAGCGGAACGCCTGTACTGGAGAAATAGGACCATGCGCGAGAATCAACAGATAGATGCCGGGCAATGCGTAGAAAATGGTGTTCTGAGCTATCCGGAAAGATTGCAAAGCGCGATTGACGCATTCCTGGAAGCGGATTACATGGGAACGTTCCGGCAATGTGAAAAGCTCCGGATTGAATTTGGCTGCGAACCGGAAGCATTGAATGTGCAGGCGTTAGCGCTGGTCAATATGCAGTACACACGATTGGCCAAAACGCGATTGCTGGATGCCATTGCGTTACGTCCTGAGGTTGCTGATTACTGGCTGAATCTGGCCGATGTGCATCTTCTTCTGGGCGAGATCAGTGAGGCAATAGGCGCGCTCCAGATAGCCCATGACAGGGCGGATGAGGCTGAACAGAAGCTGGAAATTCTGGTGCGGCTGGCGGAAACCCAGGCTGCGCAGCTGATATCGCCGACCAGTGTGTCGGACTCGGCTCAGGTAGATTCAGATGAAAGCATGCACAAACACTTCACTCCCCGCCAGCGCGACGAGTTGGCCATGCTTTACGACGCCAAGGCTCCGCTGGATGCCTGCATTAGTCTGATTGAACCCTGGATTGGCCACAGGCCAACGCGCCTGCAAACAGTGCAGGCCATGGTGCGCGCATTGCTGGATGAAGCGAGAGGCGATGAGGCCTATCGTCTGGCCAGAACATTTCGGGACCAGGAGCCTGGCGCCCGGAGTCACAATCTGGTGGTGCAGACTTTGTTGACGGTGAGTTTTGATTCGCGCCAAACCTTTTACGATGAGAGTGTCGAGTGGGCCAGGCTCTATCAACCACATCAGGACAGCATCGTTGAGAAATTCCGGCTCTGGAATCCGGTGCTGGAACCGCGCGATCTGCGCGTTGGCGTACTGTGCGACTATGCCGACACCGTATTTGGAAAAACCGCCATTTTCCCTCTGATAGAAAACATGATCCGGTTTGGATTCCCGGTGTTCTTCTATCACTTCGGCACCGCACCACTCCAGTATCGCCAGCCTGGCTGCACGTTGCGCAACATACGGCATCTGTCGGTGCAGTCCCTGCATGACCAGATCGTGGCCGATCAAATCACGGTGTTGCTGGATCTGAATGGTCGGTTGCGTGATGACCAGCGTCTTGCCGTTGCGGTACATCGTTCGGCCCCTGTGCAGCTTGTCTACATGAATCTGCGCGGTACGACCGGCATTGCGGACTTCGATTTTACGGTGTCTGACGACCTCAGTATTCCCGCCGGGGAAGAAGAATTCTACGTTGAGAAAATAATCCGTCTTCCATGCGAGGCCAAAACCGCGTTGCATTTTGAGCGGCTGGTACCGGTCAGCTGCGCACCTGCGCTGGCGCGAGGTTATGTGACGTTCTGTTCGTTCAATGCTTTTTTCAAGTTCAATGAGCAGGTCGCCGACGCCTGGTCAAAGATTCTGAAGCGAGTACCGGAATCCCGCCTCTATCTCAAGTGCGAGGAGTTTGTGAGGCCGCGCGCGCGCGCGCGTGCGCAGGCAATGTTGCGCGAGCGTGGAATATCAACTGATCGCCTGCTGCTGGAAAGGCCTGCTGATCTGTGCACGATGCAGGCATGCTATGCCAATGCCGATATCGCACTGGACCCATTCCCCTACTGCGGTGGCTCAACCTCAATGCACGCACTCTGGCAGGGCGTGCCGGTAGTGACATATCAAACTCCAGGATGGCGGGGGACTGCCACGGCAGCTTTCTTGCATGGCATCGGACGGAGTGACTGGATTTCGTCGACGCTGGAAGACTATGTCAATAAGGCCGTGAAGCTTGCCGCTGACTTCGATGTGCTGGATACGGAGCGACAATGGCTGGCGAGTGAAATTCACAACTGCGCCTACTTCAAGCCGGATGTGGTTTACAACCAGCTGGCTGAAAAGCTGTTTGAAATCTGTAATTTACTTTCAAAACAACAATTTGGTGATGTTTCATGAATATTCCGGCAGGCAAACCCAGGTTCCAACTTGCTGACGGCATCACGCCATGAAGCGTTTACTTTTTCTGGGCGGTGCCGATATACAGATGGATGCGATCTGCCAAGCCAAGGATATGGGTTATGAAGTCATAACCTGTGACTACCTGCCTGACAATCCAGGGCATCGCCATTCGCATCGCTATTTCAATGTGAGTACGACGGAGAAGGACAGCGTGCTGGAGCTGGCGCGACAACTTAATATTGATGGTATCTCGGCCTATGCCTCAGATCCTTCTGCGCCTACAGCGGCTTACGTATCTGAAGCCTTGAGGCTGCCGGGTAATCCGTACCAATCCATCAACATACTCTCGAATAAATTGTTGTTTCGGGCACTGCAATGGCGTCTTGGCATGCCTTGTCCGGCGTTTGCGGATGGCAGCGATTTGGCTGCTGCCCTGCATCTTTTGGGCGAGGTCGGCAAGGTTGTGGTGAAGCCGGTGGATTCCTCCGGCAGCAAGGGCGTGCATGTTGTCGAGCGGGCAGAAGATGCGTCGTCGGCACTGGAGGCCGCTATTCAGGATGCCCGGGGATTTTCCCGCTCTGGGTCTGTGATTGTGGAGCAGCTCATTCCACGTGTCGGCTCGCTGATGTCCGGTGACTTTTTGATTCATGAAGGCAGAGTCGTATTTCAGTGTTATGGCGACGTTCATTTCAATGACTGGATCAATGGTCTGGTGCCACGATCCATTTCTCTACCCGCAAGCAAGAGCCCGGAGTTTTTCGAGAAGGTCAGGCTGCAGGCGCAGTCGCTGATCGGTTCACTGAATATCCGGCAGGGTGTCTTCAATGCGGATGTAATAGAAGATGCAGGCGGCAATCCTGTAATTATCGATATTGGCGCTCGTAATGGCGGCAATCTGTTGAACAACATCATCCATTTTCATACGGGTGTTGATCTGGTGGGGCTATCACTGCGTCAATGCGTGGGTGACCCCATTCAGATACCCGAGCATTATCAACCTACTGGCTGCTATGCACATAATGTCATCCACAGCGAAGAGGAAGGTACGTTTGATTCAATCACTTTTTCCTCCGAGATCAAGCCGCTGGTGATCCATTCTCTGATCAGCAAGAAACCGGGTGACAGGGTCAGACGTTTTATAAACTCAGCCTATCGCGTTGGACTTATTTTACTGAAGTTTGATTCTGTCGAGCAGATGCACCGCATTCTGGGTGATATCCGCAGTCATGTGAAAGTAAATGTGAGGAAACTGCAATGAAACAGGCGGCTGATTCGAAAATTCACCACTTCCACAAGGTCGCAAGGAGTCAGGGCAGTTCGCGGAATGATGCCAGCGTGTTTTCCTCCGTTGTGGATATGGTGGGAAATACGCCGCTGGTGGAATATCACACCCGGGAATCTGGTGACGCCCGTATTTTCGTCAAGCTGGAAAGCTACAATCCCACTGGTAGCATCAAAGATCGCGCCTGCGTCTATATCATCAAGGATGCAATCAATCGCGGCCTGGCAACGTCCGACAAGGTTCTGCTGGATGCCAGCAGCGGTAACATGGCTTGCGCACTGGCCTATTTCGGCAGAGTCATGGGCTTCTCGGTCAAGGTGGTCTGCAATTCCAAGCTGACGGCGGACAAGCGGCAATTCATCGAATACTTTGGTGCTGAACTGGAAATGTTCGGTGATCTGACCATCGAGGGAAACCGTCGTTGCCGGGCGGTGGTCGAACAGGAGCCCGAGCGTTACTGCTTTCTGGATCAGCTGCACAATCCGGCCAATGTCGATGCATCTTTCTTCATGCTTGGTCCCGAAATTCTGCGCGACATTCCAGACGTGGCTGCTGTGGTTGGCTCCATGGGATCGGGTGGCAGCATGTGCGGGGTTGCGAAATACATTTCCCGCAAAGCCCCGGCCACGCAGATATTCACCTGTCAGGCAGCGCCCGGCACCAAGATTCCCGGCGCTGGCGGATTTGCGGATGGTGACTACATCACGCCGTTCATTCGCGAGCTGATAAATACGCCATTACAGAACGACACCTTCATGGTGCATCAGGCAGCCGCCGAGCAGAGAACCCGTGAGTTGGCAATGCAGGGAATCTTTGTGGGCTTCCAGGGTGGTGCGGTGCTGGATGCCACACTGGCGGCTATTGCAAAGTACGGCATCAAGGGCAATGTAGTTATGGTCATTGGTGATTCCGGGTGGAAAAACATGGAAAAGCTGACAGGTAAACGTCAGTGATGCAGCCAGTCAGACAGGATCAGTCGGACAATTCTTGGAGCGAAAGACTGGGAGTTGAATTGGGATCGCCGGACGCACTGGGAATTTACCACATCGGATTTTCTGCCAGCGAAGCCTACGATTTTCATCAGCGTTACACCAAGGGCGCTCATTTGCGGCGCCTGGAGGCGGTACCTTTCCATCAGTCGCAATGGGAATCACCCTATTACCGCAAGACGCTGGACCGCTTTCTGGAAAATTCAGATTTGCCGCAGGCGGTGATCCTGGATTTTGGTTGTGGCGATGGTCGCTTTGCTAACTACCTGCTGCAGCTCGGCGCACAGCAGATTGTGTGTGTGGATTTTGACTACGCCACCGTGGCCGCCTTCAGCGAGCACCTGACTGAAACCGGTGACCGCGGCAAGGTTTTGCTTCTGCACACGGACTTCGATCACCTGCCTTTTTTGGCCAACACCTTCGATGTCATTCTGGCCATTGGCTCTCTGTATTATCTCGACCGACAATATGAAGCCGGCATTGCCCGGTTGCGCGACATGCTTGGACTCAATGGTGTCCTGATCACCAGTGATCCATCCATTGAAGGATTCATGTTGCGTGCGCTTGTGTTCAACGGTCTGAGCGATTCGCTGGAGATCTTTCGTACCCGTCGTTTTCGCGAAGTAACCGATGTATCTGCGCCCGGTTTCAGGGCATTTGATGATAGCGACTGGCGGAATATATTTCACGCAGCGGGTCTGTCTGTGCTGGATCGGCAGGGAATCAGTCTGTTTCACAATTTGCTGCGTGTCCTTTTTTTGAAAGGACTTGTGCCGGAGGAGCAATTGCGAGAGCGTCAGGGTGAAATTGAAGGAATGTTTGACTACCTTCATGAGCATGGCAGTCTTTTCAAACATGTGGTTTGGAAGCTTAAAAAATGCTCTTCATGATTTAAATGCCTGGATAATCAGCAGAAAGGGGCCATTTACTGGCCCCTATTGTTGCAAATGTAGTTTATTTGCTTACGTACCAAAACATTTCAAATATTTGTGAAATTCTTGGCCCATCAAGGGCGCCAGTTGACAAAACATAGGAGTTTACTATTCGCGTTCCATGAGTGGAAAGTAGTTCGTATCCATATCGACTCGGAACCAAAGTCAGTTTTCCTGTGCCGTCAGTATTAATTGCAGGAATTTTGCTAGAAAGAATGACCTCATCAATGGATGGTGCTGTGTTGTATATTAATACACCATCTTCTCGAAATGACGTCGGTTTTCCGTTTACATTGCCAAATCCAACTCTAACATCGGCGCCATTTTGTATGGCAGCAACGAGAGCTTCGAACGATCCTGAAATAGCTGCACCATTTGCGTCGTGGTGATAAGCTAGTATCCAGTTTTTGAACTCGCTTGCTTGACTGGAGAGTGCAGTTGAAAGAATCGATATTGCCAGTATGATTTTCACGGAGATTCGTTTCATATAGGTCATCCTTGTGTTCGTAATAGATGTGATGATATTGAAAAGCCGAACAGCAATTGTCTGGACGGCGTCGTTAGTATAGATGACGGAGTGAGTGTATTAATATTTTGGTACTTTTTACTATTTTATACAGCTGATATGATTTTATTCTCTGTTTTGTGGCATTCCAGTGAATGGATATTTTGTCGGAAAGTTGATGGTAATTGGTTTTAAAAAGCTATTAATATTTTTAAAAATATCTACTCCTTCACCACATACCCCGTCGGCATCCAACCATTCGGAAATGTCCTTACCTGCACATTGCCGAAAAATTCCCGCACGGCGCGCGTTTCCCCCGGCGCAACATCAAAGTTGTACTGATCCAGAATCAGCAGGCCGCCTTTGTTCAGACGCTCCCAGAAATACGGCAGAACCGCGCTGACGATTTCATGCTGGCCTGCGTCCAGAAACACGATCTTGAATTGCAGATGACTGTAGCGTTCAAAAAAGCCTTTCAGTTCCTGTGTCACATCCATCTTGTGCACTTTCAGAATATTGTCCAGCCCCTGGCACTCCACCAGCTTTTTCACCCGTTCATAGGATTCGGTATAGCCGCCGGGTGTGATGTTCTTGTCGGCGTCGGTGGGCTGATTGCCCTGAAACCAGTCGAAGCCGTGCACCTGCGTCATGGCATAGGGTTCGAAATGCTTGATCAGCTTGGCGAAGAAGAATGACACGGCGCCACGAAACATGCCGACTTCGGCGATGTGTCCTGCCAGTCCCAGTGTCTGCCGGTAGCTTTCATAAAAGGAAATGAAACGGGCGAGGGTAAGGTGGCCGGTGAAGCAGGGAAAGTGATGAATGAAGTCCTCGGTGTCGTAGCCCAGCGTCTTGATGGTGTTCATGCCTTCATAGAACTGCGGGCGCAGGTTGTCGTGCTTGGTGCTTTCGAAGTCGCCGGGTGTGTATTCCTTGCCGCGCATGGTTTGTTCCTCAGATATTTTTCAGGTCGTCGGTGCTGATGTCAGCCGCTGTGGATTGGGGGCCGATGAATACCTGCTTTTCTTTCGTTGGTTTCAGAATCACGGCGCCCGCGCCGATCAGGCAGTAGGGTGCGATTCTGATGTTGTCGCGGATGGTGCAGTTCACGCCGAGAAAACAGTTGTTGCCGATCTCCACCGCGCCCGACACCACAGCGTGTGATGCAATGAAAACGTTGTCGCGGATTTTGGTGTGATGCCCAATGTGGTTGCCTGACCACAGGATGCAGTTGTTGCCGATTTCCACATAGGGCTGGATGACGTTGTCGTCCAGGATCATGCAGTTCTCGCCGATGCGGGTGTGGCTGTGGATGCGGGCATGGGGCGAGATGTAGGTAATGAAGCGGTAGCCGCGCGCCTTGGCATTCAGGTAGTGATCTTCGCGGTAGCGATTCATTTTCTTGTAGCTGAGCGGCAGGAACAGTTCAATCCGGTCGGGCGGGTAATGCTCTTCCAGTGTTTCGAACGGGATCACCGGTTTGCCCTGGAAGGTGGGCTCCTCGATGAACTCCCTGTCGAGGGTGAAGGCCACGATGTTGTGGGGCGTGTCGCGCTCGATATAGGCTACGGCCACTTCCGCAAACTGGCCGCTGCCGAACATGACGATGTCTGCCATGGCTGTTTATAACCTTCTGTTAGCATCCGTGTTTTTTAATATAAAAGTAGACCGTCTTTGTCGGCTGTCCAGTCATAAAAACCACGCCTGTCTGACGGTTACGCCAAAGCTGACTCCAATTGGTCAAAATATTCACGCCAGTAATTTGACCAATGCGGGGGTTGTTGCCTTTACTGATTATTACGCACAACAACCGGCGTCAAAAAAAGAACATGAACGGAGAATGGCGGGAATCCGCCAGCACTGACAACAGCATGTGGCGAGAAGTACAAGTCCTGTTAATCGATGATAATGCCAGCCGCCGTCATGACATGAAGGTGATCCTGGATTTCGTGGGTGAAGCCACGTTTGCGTCGGGATCAGCTGACTGGAAGCAGGTGGTGGGCGACGAACCGGGCGCGCATTTTTCCTGCGCGTTTCTGGGGGATGTGCCGTCGGTGGAAAAGACGGCCAAGGCTCTGCTGGAGTGGGAGTCGACCCTGCCGATCGTGATCATGAACGGCGGCGAGCTGCCGGCCGACACCGCAGACGAAGTGGCCAAGGCGGTGATTGCGCAGATTGAAACGCCTCCCATGTATACCAAGTTGATGGATACGCTGCACCGCGCCCAGGTGTACCGCGATCAGGTGTCGTCCGATCCGGTGCGGGCGCATCGGCGCGAGGCGCAACTGTTCCGCAGTCTGGTGGGCACCAGCCGTTCCGTGGTGAAAGTGCGCGAGCTGATGGCGCAGGTGGCCGACAAGGATGTGAGCGTGCTGATTACCGGCGAATCCGGTACCGGCAAGGAAGTGGTGTCGCGCAACCTGCATTACCATTCCCACCGTCGTCACAAGCCCTTTGTGCCGGTGAATTGCGGCGCGATTCCGCAGGAATTGCTGGAAAGCGAACTGTTTGGACATGAGAAGGGCGCATTTACCGGCGCCATCACCAGCCGTCCCGGCCGTTTCGAGCTGGCGCAGGGTGGCACTATTTTTCTCGATGAAATCGGTGACATGCCGCTGCACATGCAGGTGAAACTGCTGCGGGTGCTGCAGGAACGCACCTTCGAGCGTGTCGGTGGCACCAAGACCATTGAAGCCGACGTGCGGGTGATCGCGGCTACGCACCAGAATCTGGAAAAGCTGATTGAGGAAGGCAAGTTCCGCGAGGATCTGTACTACCGTATCAACGTGTTTCCCATTGAAATGCCACCGCTGCGCGAGCGCACGGAAGATATTCCGCTGCTGCTGAACGAACTGGTGGCGCGCATCGAAAACGAAAAACGCGGTTCCATCCGTTTCAACTCCGCCGCCATCATGGCGCTGTGCCGGCACGAGTGGCCGGGCAACGTGCGCGAGCTGGCCAATCTGGTGGAGCGTCTGGTGATTACCCATCCCTATGGTGTGATCGGTGTGTCGGATCTGCCGAAGCGGTTTCGTCACGTCGATGATCTGGACGAGGAAAAGGAAATGCCGGAAGAGGTGGCGCCGGCCAGTGGCGGTCCCGGCTATGTCAGCATGGATGCACCGGCGCTGTTGCCCGTGAATGGCATTGATCTGAAAGAGTATCTGAACAATCTGGAATTCAACCTGATCAAGCAGGCGCTCGACGACTGCAACGGTGTGGTGGCACGCGCGGCGGAGAAACTGAAAATCCGGCGTACCACACTGGTGGAGAAAATGCGCAAGTACGAACTGGGCCGGGTGTAACAACCCGGCTTTTTTTCCAGCCAATCTATTGACGTCAGCTGTTTCCGCTTCTGCCTTCCCGCTTCTAACTTCCTGAAAATCCGCACAATCATCAATCTGGCACAGCGCTTGCCTTGTCTGCCATAACTGTCAAAAGTTGGAGCAGTTTCATGAGTGCCATCGTTCTCGACAAAAGTGTTGCGGAAAAAGGCTTTATTCCGGTTCGTTCGCTTGAACAGATTTCGCAGCAGCTGACGCGGTCCTATCACGAGCTGGAAAATCGTATCGGCGAATTGCAGCACGAGCTGGCGCAGTCCGATCAGGAGCGCAAGCGCGAACACCAGGCCAAGGAAAAACTGGCCGAACGGCTGGAGCTGATTCTGGGTGTGATGCCGGTGGCGGTGATTCTGCTGGACGGGCGCGGCGTGGTGGCACAGGCCAACAGCATTGCCGAGGGCTTTCTGGGAAAAAACCTGATCGGGCAGCGCTGGATCAGCGTGATCCGCAGCAGTTTTGCTCCCACCTTTACCGACGGCCATGAAGTGGCGCTGAAAGACGGTCGCCTGCTCAGCATTGCCACGCAGTCGCTCAATGACGAACCGGGCCAGATCATTGTATTGACTGACCAGACCGAAACCCGGCGCCTGCAGGAAACCCTGAACCACCATCGCAAACTGTCGGAAATGGGCAAAATGACCGCGTCGCTGGCGCATCAGATCCGCACGCCGCTGGCGGCAGCCACGCTCTATGCCGATCATCTGGCGTCACCCTTGCTCAATGACGAACGTCGTCTGAAATACGCCAACAAAATCAAGTCACGTCTGGCGCAGCTGGGGCAGCAGGTGCAGGACATGCTGATTTTTTCCCGTGGCGGCGTGGTGCTGAACAATAGCGTTTCCGTTGCACAGCTGCTGGGGCGGTTGCAGCAGCAGCTGGAGGAAATCTGCGACCAGCAGCACGCCAGCTGTGTGGTGGAACTGGAAAATGTGACAGGCACCGTGCGCTGCAACGAAGAACTGCTGCTCAGTGCTTTCGGCAACCTGGTGGAGAACGCGATCCAGGCCTGCCAGGGGCACGGTGCAAAACCAGTGCTGCAACTCGATGCCCGCATCAATGCCAAAGGACTGCTGGAAATCCAGCTGGCCGACAACGGCCCCGGCATTCCCGCCGGTCTGCAACAGAAAATTCTCGAGCCGTTTTTTACCACCAAATCCACCGGAACCGGCCTGGGGCTGGCGGTGGTGAATGCCATTGTGGAAGGCCACGGTGGCAGCTTCAGTGTTGAAAACGGTGAAAGCGAAGGCGCGCTGGCGCGTCTGACTCTGCCCCTGCTGAAACAGAACTGATTTTATTGCGGAGACCCATCATGCAAGTACAGAAAGCCAATATTCTGGTAGTGGAAGATGATACCGATCTGCGCGATGCGATTGCCGAAACGCTGGTGCTGTCCGGCTATGCGGTGGAGCAGGCGGAACATGGAGAAGCAGCGCTGGAGTGGCTGGGTGCCAATCCCTGTGATCTGGTGATTTCCGATGTGAACATGCCGGGCATTGACGGCTACCAGCTGCTGCGCCGCATTGCATCGGACTGGCCGCAGTTGCCGGTGCTGATCATGACCGCCTACGGCAGCATTTCCAACGCGGTGGAAGCCATCCGCAATGGCGCGGTGGATTATCTGGAGAAACCGTTTTCCACCGAAAGGCTCAATGCCATCGTCGAAAAATACGTGAAGCCGGTGCTGGTGGATGATCAGGAACCGGTAGCAGAGGACATGGAAACCCGGCGCATTTTCCAGCTCGCCAAAAAAGTGGCACAGACAGATTCCAGCGTCATGATTATGGGTGAAAGTGGCACGGGCAAGGAGGTGCTGGCCCGTTACATTCATCGCAATTCGCCCCGCGCGAACCAGCCGTTTGTTGCAATCAACTGTGCGGCGATTCCGGAAAACATGCTGGAAGCCACGCTGTTCGGCCATGAGAAAGGTTCGTTTACCGGCGCCCATCAGAGCAGTGCCGGCAAGTTCGAGCAGGCCAACGGCGGCACACTGCTGCTGGACGAAATTTCCGAGATGGATATCAATCTGCAGGCCAAGCTGCTGCGCGTGCTGCAGGAGCGGGAAGTGGAGCGGATCGGCGGCAAGAAGGCCATTCCGCTGGATGTGCGCGTGCTGGCCACCACCAACCGCAATCTGCGGGCGGAAGTGGAAAAAGGCAATTTCCGCGAGGACCTGTATTACCGCCTGTGTGTGTTTCCCATTACCTGGCGGCCGCTGCGCGAACGTCGCGATGACATTATTCCGCTCGCGCTGCGCATGATTGCCCAGAAGCAGAAAGGTGCCGCCGTTTCCATTGATGCCAGTGCCCAGCACCGCCTGCTGCAGCACGACTGGCCAGGCAATATCCGCGAGCTGGACAACGTGATCCAGCGTGCGCTGATTCTCTGCAACGGCAATGTCATTTCTGCCGAGGATATCTTTATTCCGGAAGATGATATGCCGGGTGCGCTGGATGACATCGAGCTGGATCTGGAAGGGCACAGCGTGCTGGGCGAAGACCTGCGCAAGCGGGAATTCGAACTGATTCTGGAAACCCTGCGCACGGTGAACGGCAGCAAGAAGCACACGGCGGAAAAGCTGGGAATCAGCCCGCGCACTTTGCGCTACAAGCTGGCACGGATGCGCGAATCTGGCATAGATGTTGAAAGAATCTGTGCATGAGCGGTTGCCGCGTCAAAAATACCACAGCTTGAGGAATTCACCCCATGGCCACTCCTGTACAGATGAACTCGTTACTGGCGCAGATGCGCGAGATGCAGCGCATCGCAACGCAGGATGTCAGACCGAAGGAAACCCTGGCGCCGACACCGGAAGCGGCCGCGCCATTTTCCAGCCTGATGACGCAGGCGCTGGACAACGTGAACTCCATGCAGAAAACCGCTGGTGCGCTGCAGGAGGCCTATGTGCGCGGGGATTCCGGCGTTGACATCACCCGCGTGATGGTGGCGTCGCAGAAAGCCAGCATCGGTTTCCAGGCAGTCGTGCAGGTGCGCAACAAGCTGGTGGAATCGTACAAAGAAATCATGAACATGCCGGTGTAACGGGAGCGTAGTCCATGGCTGAAGTCGCAGAAAAAAGTCCCGCCGCCGGTTTTGCTGTTCTGGAAGGTCTGGGCGGCCTGAGTGTCATCAAGCAGGTTGGCCTGATGATCGGTCTGGCCGCCAGCATCGCGCTGGGATTCGGCGTGGTGCTGTGGTCGCAGGAGCCGGATTTCCGTCCCTTGTACACCGACATTTCCCATCTGGAAGCCGGCCAGGTGGCGGATCTGCTGCAGCAGGAAAAAATCCGTTTCAAGGTGGATACCAACAGCGGCATGCTGCTGGTGGAAACCGATCGCATCGATGATGCCCGCATGAAGCTGGCGGCGGAAGGTTTTCCCGCCGGCAACGCACAGGGCTATGAGCTGCTCGACAAGGAGCAGGCCTTCGGCACCAGCCAGTTCATGGAAAAGACCCGTTACCAGCGCAGCATCGAGGGTGAGCTGGCCAAGACCATTTCCAGCATGAACCGCATCCGTGGTGCCCGCGTGCATCTGGCCATTCCCAAGCGCTCCGTTTTCATCAGTGACAGCCGCAAGCCGAGCGCGTCGGTGTTTGTTGAACTGTATCCGGGGCAGTCGCTGGAACGCATGCAGGTGGCGGCGATTGTGCAGCTGGTTGCCTCGAGTATTCCGGAGCTGGATGAAAAATCCGTGACGGTGGTGGATCAGCGTGGACAGCTGCTGTCGGATTCCGATACCGACAGTGATCTGGCGCTGGCGGCCAAGCAGTTTGATTATGGCAAGAAACTGGAAGACAAATACCGCGAGCGCATAGCCGGCATTCTGGAACCGGTGGTGGGCCGCGACGGCTTCAAGGTGCAGGTGAGCGCCGATATCGACTTCAACGAAACCGAACAGACTTCGGAATATTTCAACCCGGATCTGCCGGCCATGCGCAGCGAGCAGACTCTGAATGAAACGGTGGGCGCGGGTGGCGCGGTGGCCGGTATTCCCGGCGCGCTGTCGAACCAGCCGCCCGGAGCGGTTACAGTGCCCGAAGCCAATCCCGCTGCAGCCGCTCCTGGCGCAGCCCAGCAAACGCAAAGCAGTACCAGCGGCAACGTGCGCCAGCAGGCCACCCGCAATTTCGAACTGGACCGTACCATCAGCCATACCCGTCATCAGGTTGGCAGTGTCAAACGTCTGACAGTGGCGGTGGTCGTGGATGACAGGCTGGTGCAAGTCACTGGCGCCGATAACAAAACTGAAATGAAGCGGCAGCCGCTCACCGACACTGAACTGGAGCGGATCCGCGTGCTGGTGCGCGATGCGATTGGCTTCAGCGCCGCGCGTGGTGACAGTGTCAGCGTCATCAATCAGGCCTTCCATCAGGCACCGCCGGAAGAGACGCTGGAGATTCCCCCGCCGCCCCTGTGGGAACAGGCGTGGTTCTGGGATCTGGTCAAGCGCGGTGGTGGTTTCCTGCTGGTTATCTTCCTGATATTTGGCGTATTGCGTCCTATACTGAAACGACTGGCAGAGTCCGGCAAGGAAGAGTCCCTGGCCGCACTGGAATCGCAACTGGGCGGTTCGCTGGGACTGGAAGGGATGCAAGGCGCGGGTGGTGGCGAAGTCACGCTGACCGGTGCTTCCAATCCGCTGCTGCCGGGCCCGAACGCGTCCTATGACCAGCATCTGGATGCCGTGAAATCGATGGTGGCTGAAGACCCGCGCCGTGTGGCGCAGGTTGTGAAAACCTGGATAGCGAATGAGTGACGGTAATTCGAAAAAAGAACTGGCCAAAGATATCGCTGCGATAGACAAGGCAGCGATTCTGCTGATGTCGCTGGGTGAGGACAACGCGGCGGAAGTGTTGCGCCACATGGGTCCCAAGGAAGTACAGAAAATCGGGATGGCCATGTCGCGTCTGCAGAACGTGCAGAAGGATCACGTGGAAGGCGTGATGGCCGATTTCATGGACATCATTTCCAACCAGACTGCGCTGGGTGTTGGCGCTGATGGTTACATTCGCAAGATGCTCACCAATGCGCTGGGCGAGGACAAGGCCGGCACCCTGATCGATCGCATTCTTACCGGCGGTAATACCACGGGCCTTGATACCCTGCGCTGGATGGATGCGCGTTCCATTTCTGATTTGATCCGGTTTGAACATCCGCAGATCCAGGCCATAGTGGTGGCCTATCTCGATCCGGATCAGGCGGCCGAAACCCTGCGCTATTTCGACGAGCGTGTGCGGCTGGACATCATCATGCGCATCGCGTCACTGGAATCGGTGCAACCGCACGCGATGGCGGAACTGAACAATATTCTGGAAAAGCAGTTTTCCAAACAGACCGGCTCTGCCACCACCGATCTGGGTGGCACCAAATGCGCCGCCAATATCATGAACTTCCTCGATACCGCCGTTGAGTCGCAGCTGATGGAATCCATCAAGGAAGCAGACGAGGATCTGGCGCAGGAAATCCAGGATCTGATGTTCGTGTTCGACAACCTGGCGGACGTGGACGATCGCGGTATCCAGGCGCTGTTGCGCGAGGTGTCGTCCGAGTCCCTGATCCTGGCACTGAAGGGCGCCGACGAAGTCGTGCGCGAAAAAGTTTTCACCAATATGTCCAAGCGTGCCGGCGAGCTGCTGCGTGACGATCTGGAAGCAAAAGGTCCGGTCAAGGTCAGCGAAGTGGAAGCCGCGCAGAAGGAAATCCTGTCCATTGCACGACGCATGGCGGAAGCGGGCGAACTTGTGCTGGGTGGCAAGGGCGGCGAGGAAATGATTTAAGCATTGCGGCGGCCCCTTATGAGCAGCAGGAAACCGGACATCATCACTTCCGAAAATACCGATCCCAGTCAGTTGAGTGCCTGGGAACGCTGGCAGTTGCCGAACATGGATTCGGCCGCGCCGGCGAAAGGCAACGCGCTGAATCTGCGTCCCCGCACGCCCGGCCGCGCGCCTGAAGCGCCTTCCACACCAGCCGAACCCGAAATCAAGCCACCCACCGCCGATGAGGTGGAAGCCATCCGTCGTGCTGCTTACGAGGAAGGTTTGCAGGAAGGACGGGAAGCTGGCAGGGCAGAGGGGTTTCAGGCCGGCTTCAAAAGCGGCGAAGCTGAAATCAAGGCCACCATCACGCGTCTGGGCCAGATTGCGAGGGTGCTGCTGGAACCGATTCCCGCCCAGGACGATGAGCTTGAGCAGGTGGTGCTGCAAATGGTGGAGCGCATCTGCAAGCGGGTCGTGCATCGTGAACTGATTCTGGATTCATCCCAGGTGCTGCTGGTGGTGCGCGAAGCGCTGGATTGTCTGCATCCCGGTGCCCAGCGCATTCGCATTCACCTGAATCCGGCTGACGCCGCTATCGTGCTGCAGGGATTGCGCGACGCCGGCGAGCTGGAAGAAGGCTGGCGCATCGTGCCGCATCCCACCATCACACCCGGTGGCTGCATTGTGGAAACCGATACCAGCATGGTGGACGCGCGCGCGGAAAAACGGCTGGCCTCGGTGCTGCAGCAGGTGTACGAACAGCAGCACAGTGCGCTGGATGAGAAGTCGTCGCAGCATGGTCACATGGATCAGTTGCTGGACGAGGTGGAGTCGTTTGGCGATAACGCCACGGATGCATCGGGAGCCGCTGATGACAGCTTTGCCTGAACCGCGCGTCAGCATTGCCGAGCGCGTCAAATCCTATCTGCCCTACACCCAGGCGCGGCCGGAATATGTCGCCGAAGGCCGGCTGCTGCGCATGGTGGGGCTCACGCTGGAAGCGGTGGGCTGCAAGGTTCCGGTCGGCGGTCACTGCACCATTCGCTCACCGGAAACCGGTGACATCGAAGCGGAAGTGGTGGGCTTTTCCGACCAGAAAATGTTTCTGATGCCGATCGAACCCATTGCCGGCGTACAGCCCGGTGCGCGGGTGATTCCCAATCGTCATGTGTCGCGCGTGCCGGTGGGTGAAGGCTTGCTGGGACGGATTCTGGATGGTCGCGGCCAGCCACTCGACAAGAAGGGGCCGTTGCAGGTGAGCGGTTATGCGCCGCTGGTGCGTGAAGCGATCAATCCGCTGGAACGTGCGCCGATTACGGAACCGCTGGATGTGGGTGTGCGCGCCATCAACAGTGTGCTCAGCGTCGGGCGCGGCCAGCGCATGGGGCTGTTTGCCGGTTCCGGCGTGGGTAAAAGCGTGCTGCTGGGCATGATGACGCGTTTCACCAGCGCGGACATCACGGTGGTCGGACTGATCGGTGAACGGGGCCGCGAGGTGAAGGAATTCATTGAGCACAGCCTGGGTGCTGAAGGTTTGAAGCGATCTGTGGTGGTGGCGTCGCCGGCGGACGATTCGCCGCTGATGCGCATGCATGGCGCCATGCTGGCTACCGCCATTGCCGAATATTTTCGTGATCAGGGCAAGAATGTTCTGCTGCTGATGGATTCGCTTACCCGCTATGCGCAGGCGCAGCGGGAAATTGCGCTGGCGGTGGGCGAACCGCCGGCCACCAAGGGTTATCCGCCGTCAGTGTTTGCCAAATTGCCGGCGCTGGTGGAGCGTGCGGGAAATGGTCGCGAAGGCGGTGGCTCCATTACTGCTTTTTACACCGTGCTCACCGAAGGCGACGACGTGCAGGACCCGGTGGCCGATTCCGCCCGCGCCATTCTGGATGGCCATGTGGTGCTGGCGCGACGGCTGGCGGAAGAGGGGCAGTACCCGGCCATCGACATCGAGGCTTCCATCAGCCGGGCCATGCCGCAGATCGTGACGCCGGACCATCTGCAGCAGGCGCAGGCACTCAAACGCCTGTACGCCCGTTACCAGCAGAGCCGCGACCTGATCAGCGTGGGCGCCTATGTCGCCGGCAGCGATCCGGAAACCGATCTGGCCATCAAACAGATCAAACCGATCCGCCAATTTCTGGCGCAGGGCATGCTGGAAAAGGTCGACTACAAGTCCGCCTGTGCGCAACTGCAGAAACTCACAACCGGACGGTGATGAAACATGAAGAAATCCGTGCGCTTGCGACCGGTTCGCGACATCAAGCAGCAGCAGGAACGGCAGGAGGCCCGCAAGCTGGCGGACCTGCAGAAGCAGCTGCTGCAGGCGCGCAAACAGCTGGACGATCTGCAGGGCTACCTGAAAGATTATTTCGCCTCCGTGAATGCCGGCCGCATGCAGATCACGCAGGCCTCGCAACTGGGGTTGTACCAGGCCTTCATCCAGCGCCTGCAGGAAGCCATCGTCACCCAGCTCTCGGCCGACCCGGGCGCCGA
>CAZBII010000045.1:0-27987 GCA_964491665.1 uncultured Moraxellaceae bacterium | reverse complement strand
GTTCATCAAACACCGCGCGGGAAAAGATGCCCTGATAGGCCAGATTGTGAATGGTGAACAGTGTGCGCACCGGCAGCTGCTCGTGCTGCACCAGCGCGGGAATCAGGCCGGTCTGCCAGTCGTTGCCATGCACCACATCGAAGGTTTCCACCAGACTGCAACGCCCGGCCAGCAGCGCCACCACCACGCGACAGAACAGGGCAAAACGGTGGGCGTTGTCCGGCCAGTCACGCCCCTGCGCATCCACGTAGGGGCCACCGTCGCGGTCGAACAGGTCGCCGGTCTGCACCAGCAGCAGGCGCAGATCCGCTCCGGGAAAAACATATTCCAGCAGACAGGAGGATGCCGGCACGAAGGCATCGTCCACCGCATGACGGGCCAGCGGCGCCGGCAGCTGCGCCAGCACGGAGCGGTACGCCGGCAGGATCAGGGTGACGCGCGCACCGGCCTGTTGCAGGGCCAGTGGCAGGGATTGCGACACATCGGCGAGCCCCCCGGTCTTGATGAGGGGAAAAATCTCGCTCGACGCAAATAACACATTCATATTGCAGCCTTATCCGGCCTGGAAGTGGGAAGCGGGATGAATTCTGGCATTACTCTAGCATGACCGGCGAAAGCCCGGCAGCCGAAGCATCCAGAGCCGGATTTGACGCGCATCAATCCGGCGGCCATGATCGACTCCTATGCTGGCAACAGCAGCATGCCCGTCATATTCAAGGTGTAGACAAGGCGCGAAACCGCTTCGGCCTGAGCCGGAGCCCACTTTTTACGGAGCCGACCATGTCCAACCCCATGACTGCCCCTGCCTGGAAGCGTCTGCAGGAATTGCAGCAGCGCATCGCAAACCAACGTTTGATGACGCTGTTTGAAGAGGACAGCCAGCGCTTCAGCCGTTTTTCCCTCCAGACCGGCAACGTCTTCATCGATTACTCAAAGAATTTCATCGACAGCGACATTCAGGAAGCGCTGCTGGAACTGGCGCGTTCGCAACAGCTGCAGGATGCCATCGACCGGCTGGCCACTGGCATGCGTATCGCGCCGGAAGTCAGCGCCGTGCCCTACATGGCGCTGCGTGATCGCTCCTTCCTGCCGGTATGCATCGAAGGCGAGGATGTGTGCGCGGCAGTGCGCAACGCGCTGTACGGCATCCGCCGCATCGTGGAAAGCATCCGTTCGTGGAAATGGCGTGGCTACAACGGCAAACCGCTCACCGACATCGTGACGCTGGGCGTGGGCGGTTCGGGCAACGGCGCGGAAATGGTGTGCCGCGCGCTGGCGCCCTACCATTCGCCATCGCTGCAATCCCATTTCATTTCCAACGCCGACGCCCAGGCCATTCGCGACAAACTGAACCACCTGCATCCGGACACCACCCTGTTCATCATTTCCAGCAAAAGCTTCTCCACGCAGGAAACACTGCAGAATGCGCGGCTGGCAAAAGCCTGGGTGACGGCCAACGCGTCCACTGCCGATGCGCTGCACCAGCATTTCATTGCGATCACATCAAACAAGGCGGCGGCGCTGGAATTCGGCATTCATGCCGACAATATCCTGCCGGTGTGGGACTGGCTGCCGGGACGCTATTCCCTCTGGAGTACCGCCGGCCTGCCCATTGCACTGGCCATCGGCATGGAACGCTTCGAGCAGATGCTGGATGGCGCCCATCTGCTGGACCAGCATTTCCTGACCGCGCCGTTCGCGCAGAACATGCCGGTGATGCTGGCGCTGCTGAGCGTGTGGTACGCGAATTTCTGGGACATGCCGTCACACGCGATTCTGCCCTACAGCGAACTGCTGGATCTGCTGCCGGGCTATCTGCAGCACAGCCTGATGGAAACCAATGGCAAGTCGGTGGATCTGCAGGGCAAGGCCGTCGACTATGCCACCGCTCCGGTGATCTGGGGTTCTGCCGGCACCAAGAACCAGCACACCTATTTCCAGCTGCTGCACCAGGGCACCCATCAGGTGCCGGCGGATTTCATTGCGGTGGCGTCCGACACCGAGGGCAGCACCGAAACCACCGCCACGTTCCTGCATTTTCTGGCGCAGAGTGAAGCGCTGATGCGCGGCACTTCGCCGGAACAGGATGCCCGCATCACCAGCGACGAACAGCGGCTGCCGGGCAACAAGCCCTCCACCAGCCTGCTGCTGGCAGACCTGTCGCCCGCCACGCTGGGACAACTGCTGGCACTGTATGAACACGCCGCCTTCGTGCAGAGCATCATCTGGAATATCAATCCGTTTTCCCACTGGGGCACGGAACTGGGCAAACGTTTTTCGGCGGATCTGGGCAACGCCAGCATCGAGGAAATTGCCAGCGGCCAACACGACGGATCAACCCTGGGACTGCTGGCCACCTTCCGCCAGATGCAGAAAGAACGGCAGCAGCGCGATCCCTTCAACAGCGGACGGCCACAGGAAGAAAGCGTGTTCACCGTGTTCTGATACGGCGTGTCAGCCGGCCCGGTACAGCACGATTCCAGCCAGCGGCGGCAGTGTGATGACGATGCTGTTCCGGCGCCCCATGCATTCCACCGCTTCGCTGCGAATGGCGGTGCCGTTGGAGACGTTGCTGCCGCCATAGAACACCGAATCGGAGTTGAAGCATTCGGCAAACACACCCGCTTCCGGCACACCGATGCGATAGGCTCGCCGCACCACCGGCGTGAAATTCAGCACCACCAGCAGATATCCGCTGTCGCACCTGCGCAGGAAACTCACCACAGACTGCGCGTGATCATGGCAGTCGATCCACTCGAATCCGCGCGGCTCGAATTCCCACTGGTACAGCGCCGGCTGACTGGTGTAGAGCTGATTGATGTCGCGGAACGCCCGCTGCGCGCCCGCCTGCAGGCCATGCTCCAGCAGTTGCCAGTCCAGCGGGACATCGTGATTCCATTCCAGCCCCTGCCCGAACTCGCCGCCCATGAACAGCAGCTTTTTACCCGGATGCGTGAACAGATAGGTAAACAGCAGACGCAGGTTGGCAAACTGCTGCCAGGTATCGCCCGGCATTTTTTCCAGCAGCGAACGCTTGCCGTGCACCACTTCATCGTGCGACAGCGGCAGCACGAAATTTTCCGAAAAGGCGTACAGCAGGCTGAAGGTAAGCTTGTCGTGATGATACTGACGGTACACCGGATCCTGTTCCATGTAGGCCAGCGTGTCGTTCATCCAGCCCATGTTCCATTTCATGCTGAAACCCAGCCCGCCCAGATACACCGGACGCGACACCTGCGGCCAGGCCGTGGATTCCTCCGCCATCATCAGCACGCCGGGAAAGGCCTGGTGCACCACTTCATTGGTGCGACGCAGAAAATGAATGGCATCCAGATTTTCATTACCGCCGTACTGGTTCGGGGTCCACTCGCCGGCCTGACGCGAATAATCCAGATACAGCATCGACGCCACCGCATCCACGCGCAGGCCGTCGATATGAAACTGGTCGAGCCAGAAGTACGCACTGGAATACAGAAAGTTGCGCACTTCATTGCGGCCATAATTGAAAATCAGCGTGCCCCAGTCCTTGTGTTCGCCCCGCTGCGGATCTGCATGTTCATACAGCGCAGTGCCATCAAAGCGGGCCAGACCGTGGGCATCCTTGGGAAAGTGGGCCGGCACCCAGTCGAGGATCACGCCTACGCCATTGCGGTGACAGTGATCGACGAAAAACTTGAAGTCATCGATGCTGCCGAAGCGGCTGGTCGGCGCGAAATAGCCGGTCACCTGATACCCCCAGGAGCCGTCGAACGGATGCTCGGTCACCGGCAGCAGTTCGATGTGGGTGAAGCCCAGTTCCTTCACATAGGGCACCAGCTGCAGCGCGATGTCGCGGTAATTCAGATAGGTATTTTCGGGACCGCGTCGCCAGGAACCCAGATGCACTTCGTAGATCGACAGCGGTTGATGCAGCCAGTCGTGCTGGCGCCGCCGCGCCATCCACAGATCGTCCTGCCACTGAAAGTCATCGCGCGCGCAGATCAGCGAAGCGGTATCCGGACGCATCTGACAGAAGCGTCCGTACGGATCGGACTTCAGCAGGATCTGCCCACTGTCGCGCTGGCGGATTTCGAACTTGTAGTTCTGGCCTGCGTCCAGTGCCGGCAGAAACAGTTCCCACACGCCGCTGTTGCCGCGCGCCCGCATCGGATGCACGCGACCATCCCAGCGATTGAAATCCCCCACCACGCTGACGCGCTCGGCGTTGGGCGCCCACACGGCAAACAGGATGCCGTCGATGCCGTCCGCCACGTGCGGATGCGCGCCCAGCACTTCATACGCCGTAAAACATTCGCCCGCATGAAACTGGTGCAGCCAGTGCTCGTCCAGCTGCGGCAAAAAGGTATAGGGATCAATGAAAATGTGTTCGCGGGCACCCTGTATTTCCAGCAATTGCGGATGGGCGCCCCAGTCGGCGCGGGAGGTGGTCAGGGTAAAGAAGGCAGTGTCGCCAGCACGCTCCAGAGCGGTGCGTTTGCCGTCGCGGATGAACCAGACCGAATCAGCATGCGGGCGGAATACCGTGAGCCGCCACTGCGTGCCCTCGGGATGCAGACCCAGCACCGTGAACGGATCATGATGGCGCGCCTGCATTACCCGCTGCCAGTCACTGCTGGCAACCCGATTTGAAAAAGATTGGCTATTCATCAGGTTAGGCTATCCTGTTGGTGGTGCGACCGGCCCCTGCAAACGATATGAAAAAACGTTCGTTGTAAACCGGATGAAGTGGGGAACATGATCAGGGTTTGACAGTCGATATGCAACATTGACCGGCATCAACTGGCGCTGCTTCCGGCCACCCGGGTTTCGTGTATGTTTAGGTTTCAGTCTTGCGAAATCGTTGCCAGTAGTGATGTGGATCATTCTGTGCATGGGCCAGTGTAGCGGCGCTGTCACAGTGAAATGCGAGATTGCATTGATCATCTTAACTTCATTGTTAATGTGGATAGCGCCGTACCACAGGGAACCAACAGGTACATCATGACCAAGCATGCAGACTCCAGTTATTCCTATCTGAAAAATACGCTGGCGCTGATCCTGGCCGGTGGCAGCGGCTCCCGGCTGCAGTCGCTGACACGCTGGCACTCGAAACCGGCGGTGCCGTTCGGCGGCAAATACCGCACCATCGATTTTCCGCTGTCCAACTGTATCAACTCCGGCATCCGCCGCATCAGCATCCTGACGCAGTACAAATCCCATTCCCTCAACACCCATATCCAGAAAGGCTGGAATTTCCTGCGGCCGGAACTGGGTGAATTCATCGATCTGCTGCCGGCGCAGCAACGGGTGAAGGATTCCTGGTACCTGGGTACTGCCGATGCGGTGTACCAGAACCTCGACATCATCGACACTATCCATCCCGATTACGTACTGATCCTGGCGGGCGATCATATCTACAAGATGAATTACGCGCTGATGCTGGAGCATCATATTGCAGTAGGCGCGGACATGACGGTGGGCTGCATTGAAGTTCCGGTACAACAGGCGCGCGAATTCGGCGTCATGTCGGTGGACGAGGATCAGTGGATCACCCGCTTCGCCGAGAAGCCGAAAAATCCCGAAGTGATTCCGGGGCGACGCAACCTGTGCATGGCATCCATGGGCATTTACGTATTCTCGCGCGACTTTCTGTATCAGGTACTGAAACGCGATGCCGGGCAGGAAATCAGCCACCACGACTTCGGCAAGGACATCATTCCCGCCGCCATCGGTCAGCACAAGGTCAGCGCCTTTCCCTTCACCGATCCCAGCACCGGCGACACGGCTTACTGGCGCGACGTGGGTACGGTGGACAGTTATTACGAAGCCAACATGGAACTGCTGTCGGTAACGCCACCGCTGAACCTGTACGATCAGACCTGGCCGATCTGGACCTATCAGGAACAGCTGCCGCCAGCGAAATTCGTATTCGATGATGATGACCGGCGCGGCATGGCGGTGGATTCGCTGGTGTCCGCCGGCTGCATCATTTCCGGCAGCCAGGTGCGCCGTACGCTGCTGTCCAACAACGTGCGCATTCACAGCTATTGCGAAATCGATGACGCGGTGATTCTGCCCAACGTGGAAATCGGCCGGCATTGTCGTCTGCGCAAGGTGATCATCGACCGCAACTGCCGGATTCCACCGGGCACCGTGATTGGTTTCGACCGAGAGGAAGATGCCAAACATTATTACGTGTCGGCGGAAGGCATCGTGCTGGTGTCACCGGAAATGCTGGGACAGTCGCTGTCCCATGTGGCCTGAACGGCCTGAGCCAATCTTTTTTACGGGAATCCATGTCGACAGAATCAAAATTACCGGAAGCGATGTCTGCCACCACGAGAACGCACGATGCAATCGCGCGAGAGAAATCCGCGCCGGTCAACGTGGTGCTGTGCTGGCACATGCATCAGCCGCAATACCAGGACCAGTTCACCCGCCACTTTCATCTGCCGTGGACGTACCTGCACGCAATCAAGGATTACGTGGACATGGCAGCGGTGGTGGAAGAGTTGCCGCAATGTCGCGCGGTGGTGAACTTCACGCCAGTGCTGCTGGATCAGCTGGACGATTACATCCAGCAGTTCGAGCGCTACTTCAAGCTGGGCGAACCGTTCAGCGACGGCCTGCTGCGTTCTCTGTCGGCGCCGGCCATCGGTCCCACCGATTCGCTGCGCCATGCCATCGTCAAACAGTGTGTGCGCGCCAATGAAAACCGCCTGATCCGCCGCTTCGAGCCGTACCATGATCTGGTGCAGCTGGCGCGACAGGCACTGGCCAAACCGGCGTATCTTTCCTATCTCGACGAGCAGTTCTTTTTCGATCTGCTGGTGTGGTATCACCTGGTGTGGATGGGTGAAACCGTGCGCGAGAAAAATGAAACCGTGCAGCGGCTGATTCGCAAGGCACGCGGCTACACGCTGTCGGACCGGCGCGAACTGCTGAGTGTGATCGACATGCTGATGCGCACGATTGTGCCGCGCTACCGGCATCTGGCGGCCAGCGGACAGATGGAACTGAGCGTTACGCCGGACAAGCATCCGATTCTGCCGCTGCTGCTGGATTTCAGATCCGCGCGCGAAGCCATGCCGGATGCGCCGCTGCCGGACCACAGCCACTATCCGGACGGACTGGCCCGCGCGCAGGAACATCTGCAGCAGGGGATTACCAGTTTCGAGCGGCATTTCGGTTTCAAACCGGTGGGCTGCTGGCCGTCGGAAGGCGCGCTCAGCCAGGACACACTGCAGCTGCTGCAACAGGCCGGTTTCCAGTGGACTGCCACCGGCGGCGGCGTGCTGGGCAACAGCCGACATGCCAACGGCGTGGGCGACATCTGCATCCATCATCCGTTCCAGTTCGACAGCATTCCCCTCACCTGCTTTTTCCGCGACGACAACCTGTCGGATCTGATCGGCTTCACCTATTCCGGCTGGAACGAACAGGACGCCGTGAACAATCTGCTGCATCACATCCAGAACATCCGCACCGCCTGCAACGCCAATCCCGACACCATCGTGCCCATCATTCTGGATGGCGAGAACTGCTGGGAATATTACGCGGCGAACGGCTATCCGTTTCTGAAAGCGCTTTACAGCAAACTGATCGAGCATCCCGATATCCGACTCACCACTTTCCGCGATTATCTGAAAACAAAACCGGTACCCACCGCGATGAAAAAACTGGTGGCGGGAAGCTGGGTATACGGCACCTTCTCTACCTGGATTGGCGATCACGCCAAGAATCGTGCCTGGGATCTGCTGTGTCAGGCCAAACAGGATTTTGACCGGGTGATGGCGCAGGGACGACTGGCACCGGAAGTGGCCGAGCGGGCGCGGGAACAGCTGGCGATCTGCGAAGGTTCCGACTGGTTCTGGTGGTTCGGTGATTACAATCCGGCGGAATCGGTGTCCGACTTTGATCTGCTCTATCGCAGCCACCTGAAAAATCTGTACCGCTTTCTGGGCGAACCGGCGCCGGCCACGCTGGATCATGTGATCAGTCGCGGCGGCGGTACACCAGAAAATGATGGCGTGATGCGGCGCGGACAAGGCTAATCCATGGCGAACATTCTGAAATCGCGCCGGGCCGGCATTATTCTGCATCCCACCTCACTGCCGGGCCGGCAGTCCTGCGGCAGCCTGGGCCGCGATGCCTATCGCTGGATCGACTGGCTGGCCAGCAGCGGCTTTCGCATCTGGCAATTCCTGCCACTGACACCGGTGGCCGACGGCTCGCCCTACAACAGCTATTCCGCCTTTGCCGGCAACCCGCAGCTGATCGATATCGACGCCATGATGGAGCTGGGATTTCCCGCGCTCACCGGCACCGATGCCAGCGCGCCCGCATTCGTACTGAATTCACTGTTGCGACATTTCACCTGGCTGCAGCAGCAGCCCGAGCACACACTGCATTTGCAACTGCGCGAATTCAGCGACAGCCAGTCCTGGCTCGACAACTTCTGCCTTTTTTCGGTGTTGAAGGAACAGTATCCGCGGCACTGGGTGGAATGGCCGGTGCCCCTGCGCGATCGCGAACCGATGGCGCTGGACTCCTTCGCCACCACACATGCAGAGCGCATTGCCTTCCACCGCTTCGTGCAATTCATTTTCGCCACCCAGTGGCACGGGCTGAAACGCTATGCCAACAACAAGGGCATCGCCCTGTTTGGTGACATCCCGATTTTTGTGGCCCATGACAGCGTCGATGTGTGGAGCAACCGCAGCCTGTTCAAGCTGGATGCACAAGGCCAGACCACGGTGATTGCCGGCGTGCCACCCGATTATTTTTCCGCGCAGGGACAACGCTGGGGCAATCCGCTGTATGACTGGCCGCGCCACGCCGCCGATGGCTTTCTGTGGTGGCAGCAGCGCATCAATCACAGCCTGGCGCTGTACGATGCCGTGCGCATCGATCACTTCCGCGGCTTTCTGGCGTGCTGGGAAATTCCCGCCAGCGAAACCACTGCCATCAACGGCCAGTGGGTGCCATCGCCGGGTGAAGCGCTGTTCAATGCCCTGCTGCAGGCGCGCAGTGACCTGCCCCTGATTGCGGAAGACCTGGGCATCATCACGCCCGATGTGATTGCGCTGCGCCGGCAATTCAAACTGCCTGGAATGAAAATCCTGCAGTTTGCTTTCGACAGCGACGGAGCCAATCCCTATCTGCCGCACAATCACTCGCGCGACGCAGTGGTGTATTCCGGCACCCATGACAACAACACGACGCTGGGCTGGTTTCAGTCACTGAATGCCGAGCAGAAAAATCGTGTGCTGAATTATCTGGCATGGCCGGGCGAACCCATGCCCTGGCCGATCATCAAGAGCGCGCTGGCGTCGCCGGCGCGCTGGGCCATTCTACCCATGCAGGATGTTCTGACACTGGGCGCGGAACATCGCATGAACACGCCCGGCACCACGGAAGGCAACTGGAAGTGGCGGTTCGGCTGGCAGCAGGTGAACGAAAGCCTCACCAATTATCTGAACAGCCTGAACCGGATTTACAACCGGATCTGACCGGTGGGGATGTGTTGTTGGGGAATGGGATTGTTAAGGCAGGAGGATGGAGGTGTCTGGTGCAAGCTGATTGCGGACACTATAACCAAGACAAGATATAGAATACATTCACCGCTAAAAGTTACGTTTATGGCGGATCCAGGAATATTCGATTAAACATTTAGAAAGTCGGAAATGGATCGTCCCAGCGTGCATTCTGCCAGGTGAGCGAGTTGCACCATAGGTTTGAGCAGCACATCGTATAACACAAGTCGCAGTGCATGAACTGCATCGTAAAGATAGGGCCGCCCTGCGGAAAGTTATGCGCATTTGCACCCACATCCGGGAGCAGTTTGTCGAAGGCTGGAGTTTCTACAAGTAATCCAAACATGTTCCTTTTTTTTGTGTCTGAAGACTAGTCCTGTTGGGTTCGTCGTCATGCGCCATTCATTTCTGCAGGGCGAATTCACGCCGGTATTGCGCCGGCGTCAATCCGGTCAGCCGTTTGAACAGGCGGCGGAAAAAACTGCTGTCCCGGTAACCCACCAGCGCGCTGATATCCTCCACCGAATCGGCGGTCATTTCCAGCGCCTCCCTGGCCTTTTCCACCCGCAGGCGCTGAATGTAGGCATTGGCCGGTTCCTGCAACGCCTGGCGGAAACGACGCTGAAAGGTGACTTCATTCATACCGATTTCTGCAGAGACCCTGGCGATAAGATCGTCTTCGGACAGATGGGCATCGAGCCAGCGTTGTGCTGCATCGATCATGGCATCGTGATGATGAACCGGCTTTGCCAGATGACACACCGGCTGCTGGCCGTGCGGGTGCGTCTGCAGCAGAAACATTTTTGCCGTCTGGATGGCGGTGCGCCTGTCACAGTGGCGTTCGATCACATCGAGCACCAGATCATGCCAGGCCGATCCCGCTGCCGCGCAATGAATGCGTTCGTTATGCACGATCGACAGCTGCGGCAGCAATTCCACATCGGGATAACGCTGGGCGAACAGGCCGGCATAGGCCCAATGGGTCGTGACTTTCTGGCGTTTGAGCAAACCGGCTTCTGCCAATAAAAACGCACCGGTGCACACCGCTGCAATCTCGGCACCGGCCTGATATTGCTGGCGCAACCAGGCCTGCAGACGGGGATGGGTATCGAACAGTCCGTCCGGACCCAGCGCGATCGATGGCAGCCACACCAGATCATAGTGCTCGCCATTTTCGATCGCGGTATCCGGCGTCAGGGTGACGCCACTGAATCCGGTAAAAGCCGCCGCGGTTTCGCCGACGATGGCAACGTCGAACACAGCCGTATGCGGTTTTCCCGACACCGCCTGCGCAATGCGGCCACAGGCCCGCAACACATCCAGCGGCCCCATGATGGACGATGGCAAGGCTTCGGCAATGGCAATGATGGCAACCCTGATCACAGGCGAAATCCTGTTGTGATGACACAATTGATGGAAACGAACCGGTTTTGATCTGCACCAACCTTTGCGCTGCGGCGCGTGCTGCTTAGGCTGTGGCTGTCCTCATTATTCACGGTCACGCGCACTTGTCGATAGCCCGCAGCAAACGCGAACAGGATCGCAGGACGCCATAACAACAAAAAATCGGGCCGGGGTTTCAGCATGAAGTGGTTGGTTTTCTGGCTGGCGTTGGTGCCGGCGTCAGCGGCGTGGGCCGTGCTCACCGACAGTCTTACCATCGGCAACGCTCGTGCCCTTTCCCTCGGCAATGCGGTTACTGCCGATCCACCGGGCATCGATTCGATTCATTTCAATCCCGCCGGTCTGGCCCGCCTGCAAGGCCGGCAGGCCCATCTGAAAGTGGTGGGTGCCACCTTCGGCATTGACCTGACCTTTGGTGAATACAACGACGAACGCCAGCGCTATCTGGATCAGAAACAGGCGCTGGGAATTTTCGACGACGCCTATTTTTTTGATGAAGCCCATCGCAGTAGCAGCGAAACCGAAGGCGCCACACTGATGCTGCCGATCTTCAGCATGACGGATATTCCGGTGCTGCTGGCGCCGCTGGGCGGGGCTTCGTATCGGCCCGAAGATTCGGCCATCACCTATGCCACCAACGTGTACGCACCGATGATGGTGGGATTTCATCGTGCCGACGACGATCCCGGCCGCTGGATCGGCCAGCGGCTGGCGTTTTCGGTGCTCACCTATTTTTCACCGAGTTTTGCCTTTGCCGTAAATGATGAATGGTCGATAGGCGCCGCGCTGACGTTCAACTACGCCGGCATCGGCATAGAGTTGCCGTTTCGTTCACCCCATATCGGCATTGAATTTCTCGGTGAACTGCAATACCAGGTGTGCCCGGATCTGCTGCCGTTTATCTGCGGCGGCCAGCTGGGCCTGTACGATGCACTGGGCACGCTGGAATTCGAAGTGGATACGCCGCTGACCCTGGGTTTCAATGTCGGCGTGTTGTGGCAACCACAGCCCTGGCTCACCTTTGGCGCCGTGTATCAGGCACCGATTCCCATGCAGATGAGCGGCGATTTCACCTGGGTGAATGGCGCGCCCTGGAATGCCTTTATCGGCGAACTGGCGCAGACACCGGGCTATGATGCGGTCGGCAGTCTGCTCGGCGTACTGGGCTGGTCATTGCCCCAGGGCCAGACCCGCACCGAAGGCAAGGCAACGCTGGACATGCAGATGCCCGAGCATCTTGCGCTGGGGGTGAGCGTGCAGGTAATGCCGCGCGTCAAACTCAATGTGGATTACAAGTACACCGGCTGGTCGGACTGGGACAGCATCCCGGTGGAATTTTCCGAGTCCATCGATTTTCTGCGCCTGGCGCAGATCGTTCAGCCCGATCTGGTGGGGCCTGGCGGCACCGGGCTGACGTTTCCACTGGGACTCGAAGACAGCTGGAACTGGGCGCTGGGAGTGGAATACCAGTGGAACGATACCCTGGTATTGCGCGCCGGCATCGAGGATCGCCCCAGTTCAATTCCGGAGTCCGCCAACAGTCCGCTGCTGCCCATCGGCAGTGGCCAGCTGTACGGCGTCGGTTTTGGTTGGCAGCCCAACCAGCGCACCACCGTGGATATGGCGCTGGGTTATTTCAGCACTTCGGTGTTCATGCCCGGTGGCAGCAGCGAACTGGGCAACAGTACCAATCCGCTGCTGGTCATCTACAACCCGTATGCCGGTACCGACGTCACTGCCGACATGACCGCCATCATGCTGGAATTCAGTTATGTCCAGCATTTCTGAGCGCACTGCACCAAAGCCAACCGAAGCTGACCGGATCGAACCTGTGCAGAAACGCGGTCATCCGTTAGCGTCAACGCATCTGGTTTCCGATCCTGTATTACCGGCTGATCATCCATGTCCAAGACAAACCTTTACACCACCGACACGCTGATTATTGGCAGCGGCTTTGGTGGCGCTGTCACCGCGGCGACCCTGTGCGGTCGCGGCCTCGATGTCACCCTGCTGGAACGCGGGCCCTGGCGCGATTCCGTGCCGGTGGCGTCGATGGGCATTGAATCCCGTTCACCCTATCCGCGTCAGCGACATTTCTACACGCATTTTTTGCGTAGCCTGGAAGCCAATCTGTCGGAACGCGTGTCGCTGCCGAATCTGCGCTTCAATCGCAACGGTCTGTACGAACTGTTCTGGGATCGCCAGTTGCTGATTGCCTGCTGTTCCGGCGTCGGTGGTGGCAGCCTGGGCTATAGCGGGTTGCATCATCCGCCGGCGGATCCGCGTTACTGGCATGGCGTGGGTGAAACCATCGATCCCGCTACCATGACCGCACATTACGAAGAATTTCTGCAAATGATGGGATCGACGCGGCCAGATCCGGCCTGGCAGATTCCCAATCACACCGTGCACATGTATCGGGACAATCCGTTGCTGGGGGGCGATGTGGCCAACTGGTGGCCGTGGATGGGCCTGAAATTCCGCACCGGCAGCCGCGATGACAGCCGCGTGCAACGCCTGCCCAGCAATTACCGCAACGAAGGTCTGCTGGGTGCCTACAGTGGCAGCAAGACGTCGCTGGATTTCACCTATCTGGAACGGGCCATCGGCCATGGCCTGCAACTGCGCGATTGCACCGAGGCGATGCTGATCCGGCCGCTGCCGGCGCACAGTGGCTATCGCTACGCCGTCACCGGTTACGATCACCGCCGCAACGTTGCGGTGGAATATCGCACCCGGCAGCTTTTTCTCGGCGCAGGCACCCTCAACACCATGCGCCTGTTGTTACGCAGCCGTGCCAGCACAGGAGGCTTGCAGGGCATGGCATTGCTTGGCCGCGGTATTGCCACCAACGCCGATTCCATTGCGCTGTGGTTGCGCAAGGATCTGGGCGTGGATTTCAGCGAAGGCATGTCCTGTCACGGCACCCTGGCGTTTCGCGACGGCCAGGACCAGGCCCAGTTCATTCAGGCCGGCATTTCCGGGCTGGATGAAATTCCGATGCCCGAGCTGATCCGGCGCCAGTTGCGCAGCTGGCTGTTCGTCACGGCGATGGGAGAGGATCGCAACGACGGCGTCGCCTACTGGCGCAACGGCCGTCTGCGTATCCGCTATTCCACCCGCGACAGTCAGCTGCACCAGCATATTTTTGCGCGCTTTCGCCAGTTGCGTGAGCATTTCGGCAAGCCGCTGCTGTTCAGCGAAAAGGTTGCCGCCACGCTGCATCCCCTCGGCGGCGTGCCCATTCATGATGATCCGCAACGCGGTGTGATCAACAGTCAGGGCGAACTGCACGATCATCCCGGCCTGTTCGTGGTGGACGCATCGGCGCTGCCGAAAGCACCGGGGATGCCACCGAGCATGACCGTATCCGCCTGGTCCCGCCATGTGGCGCAGCAATTCCTGCTGGCACAGGCGACCCGCCCTGCAACGCTGACACCGAGCTACCGTACCGATATTTTTTCTGTCCGTCACAAGGAGTTGTCATGAAACCGATCTGGACCAAACGTGTCTACAGCGCGCGCCTGTTTTTTCAGGACATCCTGTTCATGACGCTGCGGATTTTTGCGCTGATCGACACCGTGCGCAGCCGGCGTATTGCGCGGCCTTTTGCCGAGAAAATCATGCTCGCCACCACGGCAGTGAATGAATGCGTGTACTGCGCACGCCTGCACTCGCAACTGGCGTTGCACAACGGTGTCGCGGCCGAGGAAATCACCCAGCTGCTGGCAGCGGATCTGGATCGCGCGGTGGACGACTACGAATACCGGGCGCTGTGTTTTGCCCAGCATTATGCCGAAACCGATCGCCATCCCGGCGCGGAAGACGTGCAGGCGCTGGTGGATTTTTACGGCCAGGACAAGGCCAACGACATCATGATGTACATCCGCCTGATCTACATCGGCAACCTGATAGGCAATACTTTTGATGCCTTGCGCAGCCGGTTGCGCGGCAAACCCCATCCCGACAGCCACCTGGCGTTCGAACTGCTGCTGTTCGGGCTGATCGTACCGCTGATCAGTGTGCTGGCACTGCCGGCATTGGCGGTGGTGACCCTGGTTCATTTGCTGGTTCCCGCCAGCCGGGCGCTGGCGCCCAGCGCACTGCCTGTGTAATACCGGTAGCGCTGTCTTCACAGCTCAGGTGTGGCGGCAAGGGACTGTTGCGGTGCAGAACGTGAATAAAGCGCCAGGCAAAGCAGTGCCAGTGAGCCATACAGCAGCGCAATAGTTAGGGTGGCAATGTTTGGTGTCGGCTGGGTGAAATAGGTGTAAGTCAGCATCAAACTGGCAATGCCTTTGTAATAGCCGATAAACAAGAACAGCGACATATGTTTGACAGGATTCTTCAGGGCATGCAGGCTTAGCAGGCCAACACCCAAAAGCACAGCGCCATAGAGACGCGACAGGGTAGCATCAGTGCCTGCACTCAGCCCCAGTACCTGCCAGAAAGCAATGGGATAGCATTGCATCAGCACGCCCATCACAATGGCGCCGGGTGTAAAGATCCACAGGGTTAGATGAATGGGTTGCAGTGTGATGTGTGATATATGGGTTGGCATTTTTGTTTCGAACTCCCGAGAGGTTGTTGTGCTGCAGAGCCGGTTACTGAAGCAGGAAAGCAAAGTAGAGAGAGTAGGGCGGCAAATGATGTTGGCAAAGGTCTTCCCAGATCAAAACCGGTTGCATTGAATCATTCAGCTGGAAAAACCTGCACCGACCATCTATTGAAAATAGGTTCGGCTCCTGAGTTAAGAGAGAATGCTCTATCCTGCAATGGCCTGTCGTTTTCACACTGAATGCTGACTCCATGACCAAACCACAAACGCCGCTGAATCTGCTCCGCACCTTTGATTGTGCCGGCAAGCACATGAGTTTCAAAAAGGCGGCAGAGGAATTGCACATCACGCCGCCAGCGGTCAGCCACCAGATCAAGGCACTGGAAGCAAAACTGGGTGTGCAACTGTTCGTGCGCAACAATCGCGAACTGTCGTTTACGCCGGCAGGTGGACGTTACTGGCAGCAGGTGCATGAGAGCATTCGTGTGCTGGATCAGCATACTCTGGATCTGCTGGGCAAGTTTGGCCAGCAGACTTTGGTGGCCAGCATCATGCCGCCGCTGGCGAGTACCGTGGTGATTCCCCAGCTGGCGGAATTTCAGGAGCAACATCCCGGCGTAACCCTGCGCATCGATGCCAATATCAAAAACGTCAATCTGGAACAGGGCGAAGCGGACGTGGCGATCCGTTATGGCGATGGTCACTGGCCCCATCTGGTGAGTCGCAAGCTGCTGGACCTGTATGTGCAGCCGGTATATCCACCTGCGTTTGCCCAGCGTTATGACTTTACCGATCCGGATGCCATCCGCCGCATTCCGCTGATCCATATGACCGCCCGCCCCAACGCCTGGCGGAACTGGTATCAGGCGGCAGGCTACGGCGCACCGACCCCGGACAAGGAATACCACCTGGATGACTACCCGGCGGCGATCGAAGCCGCCAAGACCCTGGGCGGCGCGCTGGCCGCCATGCCGATTGAACAGGCGTTGGTGCAGTCGGGTGCGGTGGTGGCACCCTTGCCTGCCATCGGCCCCCTGGAGGAAGGGGTGTTTGCGGTGTTTCGTCCCACTGATGCGGACAATCCGGTGGTGCAGAGCTTTATTGACTGGGTGGCACAGCTGCTCAAAAGCGCCCTTTCGAGTAAGTAAAACTAATCTGAACCCTTAAAAACCATCATTTGTCGCTACTTTTGCCCTTCGCTAACCTGCCTGCACATTCACTGGCAGGAGTAGACGTATGGAGCTGGTCAATCAGGCATCTCAGTCAATCAAGGCGCAGACCCCACTGTTGTTTCGTTTGTCCCAGGCTGAGCTGGATCAGCTGTTCGATACCCTGGCGCCCGTGTCGATCAGCGAACTGAACGGCAGCTTTCGCGGCCGGCTGATGGGGGTGAGTGGACTGGGGCTGTTGCCCCGTGTAGTGCGTGCCTGGGTGTATGCCCTGCTGCAGACGCCTCTCAATCCCTGGCGCGGTAAATGTTTTGCCAATGGTGAGGGCTCCAACCTGTGGTTGAGCGCGAAAGGCCAGATACGTTTTGCCCAATATGTGGTAGCGCGTGACGCTGCCAGTGGCCAGGAATATCTGAATTACGATATCGCCAGCAACTGGAAACCCGTGCGCGGCATTCGCGGCGAAGCCCGCTGGCTGAACGACAGCGTGGTACTGGCACGGATGAATTACCGCACGGCCCGCAAAACCGTGCGGGTGCTGTATTTCACCCTGGAAGCGTTTTGATCATGACGGCAGCCGAATTCGACATCGTGATTGTCGGCAGTGGATTCGGTGGCGCGGTGGCGGCGCACAAGCTGGCGGCCACCGGCGCGAAGATCCTGCTGCTGGAGCGTGGACCCTGGCGTGATACCCAACCGGTGCGAGCCTTGAACCGGCCTGAACTGAATCCCAAACCGTTACCGACCGGACGCCATTTTTATACCCATCTGGCGCGCAGTGTGTCGGCAGCGTTTCTGCCGCAGAAGGGTTTGCAGATCAATCGCAATGGCCTGTATGACATTCACTATGCCCGGGACATGACCTTGATTTGTGCGTCTGGCGTAGGCGGTGGCAGCCATGCCTACAGTGCCATGAATACCCGCCCCGATCGTGCCGATTACTGGACTTCGGTGTTGGGTAAAAGCGCTGGCGCGCGGATGGAAGGCCATTACGACTGGATGTTGCAGGTGATGAGTGCCAGGGCGCCCACTGCAGCTGAACAGATTCCAAATTTTACTGGCACTCAATTTGCCGATTCACCGCACTTTGTGGCGGACGATTCTGTGCTGCAGCCGGCGATGGGCATGCAGCGTGATGCGCGCCTGCAGCCGTTTCAGAATGGCAGTTTTTTTGGCAGCGTCACCGGTGCCAAAACCACGCTGGATACCGCATTGATCGCACCAGCCATGACGCAGGGTGTGAGGGTCTGGGCGGAACAGGAGTGTCTGGCACTGCACAAGCGTGCAGCGCAGAATGATTTCCGGCTCGATATTTTTGACCATCAGCGTAACCGCTATCACTTTGTCACAGCCAAAAAAGTGCTGTTGGCGGCGGGGACGATGAACACGTTAAAACTGCTGTACCGCAGCCGTGAACAGGGCGGCTTGCAGGGTATGCCGGCATTGGGCAGCGGCTTTGGCGCCAATGGCGATTTTCCGGCGCTGTGGCTGCGGGAAGTGGGCGATGCAGACATGACTCAGGGCACACCCTGTCATGGTCGTTTTGCCTTGCGGGACTATCCGGATTGCCCCAACCTGACCAGCTACGGCCTCAATGGTGTGGATCAGATTCTTCTGCCAGCCTGGTTGAAGCGTCGCTTACGGAAATTGTCTTTTATCGTCAGCATGGGTGCGGATGCTGCCAATGGTCATCTGAGTTGGTACAAAGGCCGGTTGCGGGTGCACTACATTCGTTATCAGAATCCTGTCATCGAACGCATCGCCCGGGCCTTTGACGAAATCGCCCGCCGCAGCGGAAAACCGGTGCGCTATACCCAGGAGCATCTGTTGACAGTGCATCCATTGGGTGGTGCCCGTTGCGGAAAAAATCTGACGTCATCGGTGGTGAATCTGCAGGGGGAAGTGCACGACAATCCCGGCCTGTTTGTGGTGGATGCCAGTGCGCTACCGGCTGCACCTGGATCACCGCCGTCGATGACTGTTGCGGCCTGGTCGGCCCATGTGGCTGAAGGGCTGGTCACTGCGATGACAGCTGCCAATGAAAAAAATCATTTCCCTGACACAGTCGTAGCAACAGAGGCGATGGCATTATGAATACCTTCAAAAAGCGGGTGTTTACCCCGGCAGAATTGTTGAAACGTTTGGGGCTGGCGGCAGTGTATGCGCCGTTTCTGCTACGGGGCATGGTAAAGCCAACCACCTCAAGAGCATTGCGGGAGCGGGTGATGCTGGCGGTAACATCGGTGAATGATTGTCGCTATTGCGCCTGGGTGCATACCCATGCGGCGTTAAGCAAAGGCATTGCGCTGGATGAAATCAACAGCATTCTGCAACACAGTCATGTGAACGCGCGCAATGATGCGGATGCGGCAGCCATTTTGTTCGCCCAGCATTACGCGGATACCAATGGCGCCATTGAGCCTTCTGCACTGGTGGCATTGCAACAGCATTTCAATCCTGGCCAGATTCGCGAGATCAAGTCTTACATTCATGCGATCTACATTGGTAATCTGTCCGGCAATACCTTTGATGCCTTGCGTGCCCGCATGCAAGGTGCCAAGGTGGAAGGCAGCAGCGTTGGTTTTGAATTATTGTGTGCGGTGATCACCCTGCCGGTACTGTTGTTGATTCAGCTGAAGGCCAGTCGTGACAGGAAAATACCGCTGGCGGATAGTTAAGATTGTAAGGTGGAAAACAGGATGTCTTTATCCCGATGGTTCAAGTGGCTGCCGTTTGGCAGTGTGCCGGAAATCAGTGCCCAGCAACTGCAGACGCTGGTATTGGCGAACAAGGTGCAACTGGTGGATGTGCGCACCCGGGAAGAATGGCGCCGTTCCCGCATTGCCGGCGCGGTGAATCTGCCAATCTTCCAGTTTTCGCGGGAACAGGTGGCGGCGCTCACACTGCAACAGGATCGGCCCATCGTGGCGATCTGTCTTTCAGCCCATCGCAGTGTGCCGGCGGTGCGTCAGCTGCAGGCGTTGGGTTATCGCGAGGTGTTCCAGTTGGCCGGCGGTATGAAACAGTGGTGGCAACAAGAATTGCCTTGTGAAGGTACGGCTGTAGATCTCTAACGTCGCAGCAATGTCGATTGGCCAATCGTTTGTATGGTGAATGTCCGCTCCTCGCCCATTGCACCCATTACCCCCAACAACGAATATCAGCTTTTTTAACTGAACGCAGCGCCCAAAGAATCTGTCCCTTTTCATCTCAACGTAATGACGGTGGAAATGGGGGAAGTCAAATGATCCATACCCTCCCCCACCATGATCTGGCTCAAAGCCAGATCATGCAGCCGGTTTCAAAGCGTTGCCCCAGCAGCGGATGATAGGGATAGGCCCGCAGCATGTAGCACTGCTTGCCCGGTTCGGCCAGCGTCACCGCCAGCGAATAGATGGCTTCACCGCTTTCGTTGCGCTCGACAAAATCCAGCTGGAAGCAGGAGGTGCGTTCGAAACTGCCGTCCTTTTCCATGCGCCCCACCAGACAGTCGATGACAACATCCGACGGCTCCAGCCCGTCCACATTCAGCGCCACTTTCACTTCAAAGGTGTCGTCGCGATAAATATGCGTCACCGGCATATCCAGACGACGAATCGAGACTTTCGCCCAGGCAGCGCGCACACGCTTTTTCCACTCCGCCAGTTGCCGCGCCGGTTGGTAATGCTCAACCGCCAGTGCGCGACCATGCGCAATCGCGGGACCATAAAAACCCTGCACGTAATCCATCACCATGCGCTGGGAATTGAACGCGGGAATCAGTGACGACATGGCATGCTTGCTCTTGTCGATCCAGTTAGCGGAAAAGCCCTGGCCATCGCGCTGGTAATACAACGGAATCACTTCGTTCTCGATCATGTCGAGCAGCTCGTTGGATTCCTCGCGGTCACGAAAATCCGGCGAGAATTGCGAACCGTGCGGTGTGATCGCCCAGCCGTTTTCGCCGCTATAGCCTTCGTCCCACCAGCCATCCAGCACGCTGAGATTGAGCACGCCATTGATGCCGGCTTTCTGCCCGGAGGTGCCACTGGCTTCCAGCGGGTAGGCCGGATTGTTCAGCCACACATCCACGCCGGTCACCAGCTTGCGCGCCAGCGCCATGTCGTAATCTTCCAGCAGGATGATCTTGCCTTCGAACTGCGGATCGCGGGAATAGCGGTGAATCTGGCGGATGAATTCCTGCCCCGGATGATCGCTGGGATGCGCCTTGCCGGCGAAGATCAGCACCACTGGCCGGTCCTTGTCATTGAGCAGGCGCGCCAGCCGCTGCGGATCGGAAAAAATCAGGGTTGCACGTTTGTAGGTGGCAAAGCGGCGGGCAAATCCAATGGTGAGCACATCGGTCTTGCGCGGCTTGATGAAACGGGTAAGGCGGCGGATCTGCGATTCGCTGATGCCGTTGCGACGATGCTGCAGCACACTGCGTTCCAGCACGGCTTCCAGCATCTTGGCTTTCAGCGATTGCAGTACGCTCCAGAAACTGTGATTGGGAATGTCCCAGATCTGCTTCCAGTATTCCGGCCGCAGCAATTCATTGCGCCAGCCGCCACCAAACTGCAGATCAAAAATATTCACCCATTCATTCGCCAGAAATGTGGGCACATGCACGCCATTGGTGACATAGCGGATCGGATTTTCATTGGGCTCGATCTGCGGCCAGATGTAGCGCTCCATTTCCGATGCCACGCCACCGTGAATGCGGCTGACACCGTTGTGGAAACGCGAACCGCGCAGCGCCAGTGCCGTCATGTTGAAGCCATGGTCGTTCACCGGACTGGCACCCAGTGCCAGAAATTCCGCCATGCTGATCTTCAGTTCATTCACATACTGGGAAAAATAGAATTCAATCAGGCGATGATCGAAAATATCGTGGCCGGCCGGCACCGGTGTGTGGGTGGTAAAGACGGTATTGGACGCCACCGCTTCCAGTGCGCTGTAGAAATCCATGCCGTCCTGCACCAGTTCGCGACAGCGTTCCAGCACCTGAAAGGCCGCGTGACCTTCGTTGATGTGAAACACGCTGGGCGACAGACCCAGTGCGCGCTTGGCCCGCACGCCGCCGATGCCCAGCACCATTTCCTGCAGCAGGCGATTGGTGCTGTCACCGCCATACAACTGATACGTGATGCGGCGGTCTTCCGCGCTGTTTTTTTCCAGGTCGCTGTCCAGCAGATACAGATTGATGTGGCCTACCCGCGCCACCCACACCTGCAGATAGATTGAGCGACCCGGCACCTGAATGCTGACTTCCACGCAATCACCCTGCGGATTGGTGGCGGGCTTCACTGGCAGATCGCTGAAATGGGACGGATTGTATTGCGCAATCTGATTGCCGTGGTTGTCGATCTGCTGGATGAAATAACCCTGCCGGTACAGCATGCCCACCGCAACGAACGGCAGGCCCATGTCGCTGGCCGCCTTGCAGTGGTCGCCCGCCAGAATGCCCAGACCGCCGGAATAGATCGGCAGACTTTCATGCAGGCCGAATTCAGCGCAGGAATAGGAAATCAGATCCTGATCGGTGCGGATGGTTTTGACCGACTTCTGTTTGGCGCGGGTTTTCAGATAGGTGTCATAAGTGGAAATAACCTTAGCGTACTCCTGCATGTACACCGGATCGTCCGCCGCCTGTTCCAGTTTGCGCTGGTCGATGCGACGCAGAAACATCTTGGGATTGTGTCCGGTGCTTTCCCACAGTTCACGGTCCATGCGGAAAAACAGACCGCGCACCTGGCGGTCCCAGCTGTACAGAAGGTTGTTGGCGAGTTCTTCGAGGCGGTTCAGGGATTCGGGAATCTTGGGTTGCACTTCAATGGTGTAACGGGTACCGGCCATGGGCGTGTCCTGGGGCAAGTGTGGTTCCTTGGCGGGAGCTGCAATCGGCCGCGCGCTTCGCCAGTTAAAGAGTAGATCAAACCGCTTGGATCAAACAAAGGTTTCCATCCACATGACATCCATCAATCCGGTTTGCGGCCCTGCCGTGCCAGCATACACTTATACAAAACGGCCATAAAACCGGATTTCACCGAACGGAGCAAACCAGATGCCAGTATTGGCAGGCGATATCGGCGGCACCAAAACCCTGCTGGGTCTGCAACTGCGGGCAGGCCAGCCTATCACTGCGCAGGAATACCGGAATGATGGCTTTTCCAGCCTGGATACCATACTGGCGGACTTTCTGCGCGGTGGCACCGGTGCCGGCATCGATCTGGTACTGGCCATCGCCGGCCCGGTGGAAGGTGGACGCTGCCAGATGACCAACCTGCCCTGGCTGATTGAAAGCGCGGCACTGCAACGCCGCTTCTGCTTTAAATCAGTGCATCTGCTCAACGACATGGAGGCCACGGGCTGGGCCATGCCACTGCTGGCCAGTCAGGGAAAACTGGCGCCGCTGCGGGGACCCGCGCCGGATTTCCGCCAGCCGGTCGCGCTGATGAGCGTGGGAACCGGTCTGGGTGAAGCGGCGATTGTGCCGCAGGACAGGAAAAGCTGGCGCGTGCTGGCATCGGAAGGTGGCCACAAGCAGTTCGCACCGTTTGACGCACGCACCGCGTCGCTGCTGCAACAGGCGTTTGCCACCGGTCACACGGCGCTGAGCTGGGAGAACTGGTTTTCCGGGTCTGGCCTGCCACGTCTGTTCCAGGCGCTGTTTCCCGACATGCAGGCGCCGGACAGCGCCACCATCAGCCGGCTGGGCCTGCAGAATTCCGCATCGCCGGAAGGCCAGTGCATGTCGCTGTTCGCACAGGGTCTGCTGGCGGAAGCCGGCAATCTGGCGTTGCAGACGCTGGCGTGGGGCGGCGTGATTTTCGCGGGCGGTGTTGCGCAGCATCTGCAGCCCTGGCTACGCGATGTCAGTGTGCAACAGTTTCTGGAACGCAAGGCTGATCATGTTGCGCGTCTGCAGCAGATTCCGCTGGCGCTGTGCACCGATACGGAAGCAGCCCTGAAAGGCGCGGCGGAATTTTACTGGCATCAGCAGATGCGTGGCAGCTGATCCACCGTGTGCCAGCCCATCTGGCGCTCCACACCGTACACATTCAGCAGACGCACACCCGCCGGCGCGCCTTGGCTCGCGGCACTTTCATTTTCCAGCACCACACCAATCCGGGCAGCCCAACGAGCGGTAGAAAACTGCCGCAGAATCGTCAGCGCCGCGTCCACCTGTGACGACGGCAGAAACAGCACGCAACAGCCTTCATTCGCCACGAACAGCGGATCGAATCCCAGCAACTCACAGGCCGCTTGCACCGTGTCCGACACTGGCACTGCGGATTCCTCGATGCGCAAAATCCGGTGCGACTGCTCCGCCAATTCCAGCAATGCGCCACCCAGGCCACCACGTGTCAGATCCCGCGCGCAGTGCAGATCGATGTCATTTTTCAGCAACGCCTGAATCAGCGGATGCAGCAGCGCCAGATCGGATTGCAGATCCACGTCGAGATTGATGCCTTCGCGACGGGCCAGCACGGCAATACCATGACGGCCAATATCATTGCTGACCAGAATGGCGTCGCCGGGCTGGATGCGCTGCGGTGACAGTGCCTGCGGTTGCAGCAGCTCGCCAATGCCGGAGGTGTTGATGAACAGCTGGTCGGCCTTGCCCCGCTCCACGACTTTGGTGTCGCCGGTAACAATGGCAACACCTGCTTCCTGTGCCGTGCGCTGGATGGACTGCACGATTTTTTCCAGCCGTTCCAGCGGCAGGGATTCTTCCAGGATGAATGCCAGCGACAGCCAGCGCGGCACTGCACCCATCACCGCCAGGTCATTGCAGGTACCGATCACCGACAGCGCGCCAATATCACCGCCGGGAAAAAAAGGCGGCGCAATCACGTAACTGTCGGTGGTGAAAACCGGTGTGCCCGCCAGCGCTGGCAGCACGGCGCCATCGGTCAGCGGGTTGAGCGTGGCATTGCCGTAACCCGCCACAAACAAACGCTGCACCAGATCGCGGGTAGCTTCGCCACCACTGCCGTGGGTCAGCAAAATGTGTTTTTCATTCATGCCGGAAATCCGTGTCTGCCGTGAGTGGAGACATACCTGTTTGGCTGTTAGGGAGAATAGCGGGTGCCAGCAACTGCCCCAGCGCCAGACCGCCATCATTCAGCGGAATCGCGGCGGGCCACACGGTTTCCACTGCATGCCTGTGGCACTCGTCCCGCAGCAAGGATTGCAGCAGACGATTCTGAAAGCAACCGCCACTGAGGGATAGGTGCCGCACGCCAAACTGCTGCGCCAGTGCGCACGCCCAGCGCGCCAGTCCATGATGAAAAGCCAGTGCGTCCAGGGCTGTGGAAGCGGGTGCTGCCTGCAGCAGAAGTTCACGCCAGGCCGGTCGCCAGTCGCCCAGCAGAAGGCCGTCGTCACGGGAAACATTTTCAATTGCAAACACGGCGGACGAAAGTGCACTGCACGCCTGCTGCGCCTGTATCTGCAATTGCAGCGCAGCAAAACCTTCGTAACGGTTGTCTGCCATTCCCAGCAGACGGTAACTCACTGCATCGAACAGCCTGCCCATGGCACAGCTGCGCGGGCACTGGATGTTTTTCTCCAGCAACTGCCACACCTGCTGCAGCTGCGTGGCGGACACGCTGTCGGACGGCAGGTACGCAATCGCTTCATCCAGCGGAATATCCGCTGCGAAACACAGCGCCAGCGCCACCCGCCAGGGCTGACGCATTGCCTGCACGCCACCGGGCAGACTGAAGGGCAGCAGCGCCGCCACGCGCTGGATTGCAGCACCTTCCACCAGGAAACATTCGCTGCCCCACAACGTGCCGTCACTGCCATAGCCATTGCCATCCCACACCAGCGCCAGATAGCGCTCGGGCAGTGCGCAGCTGATCTGATTGGCCAGCAGATGCGCCAGATGATGCTGCACAGTTCGCAGCGGCAACGCACCGGCCATTCGCTGCGCCTGCTGACGACTGATGTAACCGGGATGGGCATCGGCGACGATATGTTCCGGCACACACTCATGCAGCGCCGACAGTTTCTGCAGCAGAAAATCCCGCCGCTGCTGCGTCGCCACCGATTCCAGATCCCCCAGATGCGGCCCCAGCACTGCCATTCCACCCTGCGCCAGCGCAAAGGTGTTTTTCAGATCACCACCCACTGCCAGAGTGGCCGTTTGGTCATGCAACGCCACTGGCAACGGTAGAGTTGCGTGCGCAAAGCCGCGGGCGCGTCGCAGCATCGTGGTGCGATCCGCGTTGGCAAACAGCACGGAATCATCCTGCGGAATCTCGATTTCCAGATCATGCAGCAGCGCGACATCCCACAGGTTGCCCGCCTGCGCCAGCAGCTCCTCATTGCGGAACAGGATCGGCTCGTCGCTGGAATTGGCACTGGTGCAGACCAGCAGCGAGCCTGTTTGAACGTGCACGGCCTGCGCCAGCCAGGCCTGCAGCGCTGTCACCGGCAGCAGGATGCCCAGATCGGGTTCATGCAGCGACACGGCAGGTGCCAGCGGCAGCGGATGCCGTTTCGGCACCAGCACGATGGGACGCTGCGGCGCCGTCAGCCAGTGGATTTCTTCTGGCGTCAGTGGCAGCAAATCCTGCGCCACCGCCAGCGACGGCACCAGCACCGCCAGCGGCTTGTGCGGCCGCTGCTTGCGCTGACGCAAGCGCTGCACAGCGGTTTGCAGGTCCGCGCGCACCAGCAACTGCATTCCGGAAAAGGATTTCACCGCGACGATGCCGCCCTCCACCAGACAGCTCACCGCCCGCGCCACTGACTGTTCAACATCAAGTGCAGCCGGCGCCGGCTCGCACAGTTGCAAACGCGGCCCGCACTGCGCACAACTGATCAGTTCGCTGTGAAAACGCCGGCTGGAGGGATCGGCAAATTCCGCCTGACACTGCGGGCAAGGCGCAAACGACGCGTAACGTGTGTTGTCACGGGCGAATGGCAGACGGGTGAGGATGCTGAAACGCGGGCCGCAATCGTTGCAGCTGATAAACGGATAATGGAAGCGGCGGTCGGCGGGATCGTGAAATTCCCGCAGACAGGCGGCGCAGACTCCGCGATCCGCCGGCAGCTGATACAGACGGCGCTCGGGCAGCGGCAGACCGGGCAAAATGTGGAAACCGGCAGGCAGGTTGTCGTCCGCCGCCACCGTGCAGGATTCCACCGTGCAGTGCAACGCCCGCAACTGCGCGAGCAATGCATCCACCGCCGCCGGTGCGCCGGTCACCTGCAGTTTCACACCATCGCCCTGATTGCGAATCCAGCCCTGCAGCTCCAGCTGGTCGGCCCAGCGTTTCACCCGTGGCCGCAGGCCAATGCCCTGCACATCGCCGCGCAGCTGGAAGCCGAGCGTGACAGAACCGTTCGTCGGGGGCGAAGCATCTTTTGACATCAGGGCATCTTCACATTGCGCTGCAACAGATTTGCATAAGGGAATGACTATAATGGCTGGAGAACCGAGTATAAGATAATCCCATTCCAGCCAGTGCGAATATCGATGCCCGACACCCTGACCACCGCACCCGTTCTGCTTTCCCGCTGCTCGCCGCTGCCGCAGTGGGATGTCGCCGTTGCGCAACACCTGCTGCACGCGCGCTTCGGCGGCCCCTGGCAACGGCAGGATCTGCTGCAGGCACTGATCGTGATCCAGCATCATTTCGGCTGTATCGAGCCGGCAGCGCAACTCTGGCTGGCCCGCCACTGCCGGATTACCACTGCCGAAATCCGCGGCCTGATCCACTTCTACCACTTTCTGAATGAACACCGCGCGGCACCGCTGCGGCTGGATTTCAGCAGCAACATCATTGAGGAACAGCAGGGCTTTGCGGACCTGCGCGCGCAGTTGAACAGTGAACCGCAGAACGCGGCCGTCATTGGCACCACCTCCTGCATTGGCCTGGGCGACCAGGGACCGGCTGCGCTGCTCAACGGCTTTCCGCTGACACGGATCACCGCCACCCGCCTCAGACAGATCCGCCAGCAACTGCATAACCACACGCCCTTGCAGAAATGGCCGCAGCAGTGGTTTGAGGTACGCAACAACATTGTCACACCCGGCCGCATCCTGCAGTTTCACCCGGACCCGGCAGACTGGATCAACCGGCTGCAGCAGCACTCGCCTGAACAGCTGCTCCACCTGATCGAACAGAGCGGGCTGCGCGGTCTGGGTGGCGCCGGCTTTCCCACTGCGCGCAAATGGCAGGCCTGCGCGGAGGCACCGGCCACGCAGCGTTATGTGGTGTGCAATGCCGACGAAGGCGAACCCGGCACCTTCAAGGATCGCGTGCTGCTGCAACACAATCCGGATGCGGTGCTGGCCGGCGTGCGGATGTGCGCGCGCGCCGTCAACGCCAGCAAAGGCATTCTG
>CAZBII010000044.1:12583-28350 GCA_964491665.1 uncultured Moraxellaceae bacterium | reverse complement strand
AAAAAAGCGCGTGTCGCTGAACGTGCAGTAGTCGCCGCCGCTGATGTGCTGCACCCCCGCTGCCCGCAAACGCAGGCGTGCCAGGCCGTACAGGCTGCACTGCCAGCGGTCGCGCAGGTTGAGGTGGAAGCAGCTTTCCGCCGCCGGATCGAGGGCGAGAAAGGCGTCGCGCACGTCGTCGCCCACTTCGAAGGCTTCCTGGCTGATGGCGGGGCCGAGCCAGACCCGCAATTGATCGGGGGCCACACCCATTTTTTCAACCGTGGCTTCCAGCACCCCCGCCGCCAGACCGCGCCAGCCGGCATGGGCCAGCGCCACGACATCGCCCTGCTGGCTGGCAAAAAACACCGGCAGGCAGTCGGCGGTGTGCAGGGTGCAGATCAGGCCCGGCTCGCGGGCAACCGCTGCGTCACCTTCCCGCTCGACGCCATCGGCGCGCGCTTCCACCACGTCGATGCCATGCACCTGCCGCAGCCACTGCGGCTCCCGCGCCCAGTCGAAATACTCGGCCAGCGACTGCCGGTTGGCATCCACATGACCGGGATCGTCGCCCACGTGATTGGCGGTGTTGAAGCCATCGTAGGGATGGGCGCTGAGGTGGCCGGCGCGGGTGGTGACGTAACCCCGCACCCGGTCCGGCACAGTCCAGCCGGGGGTCAGCCAGTGTTGAACCAGTGCGTCGTCAATCCGATTGAGCGTCATGGCGCAGTACCTGCAGCATGGTTTTGAAGTCGTCCGGCAGCGGGGTTTCCCATTCCAGATACTCGCCGGTGGCCGGGTGTTGCACGCCGAGCTTGCGGGCATGCAGAGCCTGGCGCTTGAAGTGGCGCAGGGCCTCGATCAGTTCCGGCGTGGCCCCCTTGGGCAGGCGCAGACGCAAGCCATATACAGGATCACCCAGCAACGGGTAATGGATGTGGGCCATGTGCACGCGGATCTGGTGGGTGCGGCCGGTTTCCAGCTGCACCTTGATGTAAGTATGGCCGCGGAAACGTTCCAGCACACGGTAATGGGTGACCGCCGGCTTGCCGGAGTGGGTCACGGCCTGCTTGGTGCGGATGGTGGGATGGCGGCCGATGGGTTCGTCCACTTTGCCGCCGCCGGTCATCACCCCCACGACGATGGCTTCGTATTCGCGGTAGGCGGTCTTTTCCTGCAGCTGGTCCACCAGCGAGGTGTGCGCCTTGAGGGTCTTGGCCACCACCAGCAGGCCGGAGGTGTCCTTGTCGATGCGGTGCACGATGCCGGCCCGGGGCAACGTGGCCAGGTCCGGGCAATGGTGCAGCAGGGCGTTGAGCAGGGTGCTGTCGGTGTTGCCGGCGCCCGGATGCACCACCAGTCCCGCCGGCTTGTTGATCACCAGCAGGTGCTCGTCTTCATAGACGATGTCGAGGGCGATCGGCTGCGGCTCCCAGCTTTCGTCCGCCACCAGTTCAGCCGACAGTTCCAGTATTTCACCGCCCAGCACCTTGTCGCGGGTCTTGCGGACGGCGCCGTCCACCTTCAGGTCGCCATTCTTGATCCAGTTTTGCAGACGGGAACGGGAATAATCCGGGAACAGTTCGGCGGCGGCCTGGTCCAGGCGCTGGCCGGCCAGGGAATCGGGTACTTCGGCCTGGAGATCGATATGCTGGTTCATTGAACTCGCTCGGGGAGGGTCGGTCTGACATTCTAGCAATTACAGCGGCTGATGTGGTCATTACCCTGATTGCCGTTATAATGCCCGGCACTGTTTTTCCCCTTTCCCCCATAAAAAGACCGAGTGATACCCTGCATGCAAATCCGGCTTGTGTCCTTCCTGGTTGTGCCTTTCCTGCTGCTGTCTGCCCTGCTGACCGGCTGCGCTTCTGATCCGAAGACTCCGCAGCTGTCCGAGCGCCAGTTCTATGAAGAGGCGCAGGACGCCATCAAGCACAACAACCTGACGCTGGCGATCGAGCGTCTGCAGGGGCTGGAATCGCGCTATCCGTTCGGCCGCTATGCCGCCCAGGCCAAGCTGGACCTGATCTACTGCCACTACCGCGCGATGGATTACGAAGCAGCTGCCGCCACTGCCGAGCGCTTCATCAACACCAACCCCGATCACGCCCAGCTGGATTACGCCTATTACATGAAGGGCCTGTCCTCCTACAGCGTGGATCGCGGCCTGCTGGAGCGCTTCATTCCCAGCGATTTCACCGAGCGCGACATGGGTCCGGCGCGGGAATCGTTCGAGGATTTCAACCGCCTGATCAACAAGTTTCCCAACAGCTTTTACGCAGCCGACGCCCGCCAGCGCATGATTTACCTGCGCAACCTGCTGGCGGCCTATGAACTGAAGGCAGCGGATTTCTATATGCGCCGTGGCGCCTATGTGGCGGCGGCCAATCGCGGCCGTTATGTGGTGGAGAACTTCGATACCAGCCCGGCGGTGCCGGATGCGCTGGCGATCATGGCCAAGGCCTACGCCGAACTGGGTCTGACCGAACTGAAGGATTCGGCAGTGACGGTGCTGAAGCACAATTACCCGCAGCACCCGGCGCTGGATGCGAACGGCAATCTGGCCTATGAAACCGGCAAGCGCGGCAAGCAGTCGATGCTGAATGTGGTGTCGTTCGGGTTGCTGGACTGACCGCTGCTGAGCCGCTGAGCCATCGCCGTTTCCGGCCGGTGGCTCACATGCCCTTTCCTTCTGTCAGTTTCCCCTTCCTTCAGCTTCCTTTCCCTTCAGCTTCCTTTCTTGTCCTGCTGATTCGCTTTCTCCTGCTGACGCGCCGCGCGGAAATCCGGCTTGCGCTTGTGCAGGAACGCATCCACCGCTTCCTTGTGCTCGGCTGAGGCATAACAGGTCGCCAGCGCGTCGAATTCACGCTGCTGCACCAGTGTGCAATCGGTTTCGTTGAAGTTGTCCGTCAGCAGTTGCTTGATCATGCGCAGCGAGGCCTGCGGGTTGCTGCCCATCGCCTTGGCCATGTCGTGGGCAGTGGCCAGCAGCGCATCCGGCTCCACCAGTTTGTCCGCCAGCCCCACCTGCACCGCTTCTTCCGCATTGATGATCTTGCCGGTCAGCAGCAGTTCGCTGGCCTTGCCGAAGCCCATCCGCATGCCGAGGAAATGGGAACTGGCCAGCTCGGGCACGATGCCCAGCTTCACAAAGCGCAGACTGAAACTGGCCTGGGTGGACGCAATCAGATAATCCATCGGCAGGATCAGCGTGATGCCCAGGCCCACTGCCGGCCCGTTGATCGCCGCCACCATTGGCTTGGATGCACGCACCAGCGCCACCCAGTCTGCCGGGTTGGCGCCGTCCGCCAGATTCTGCCCGTCGATCTGGGCCTGGAACACCGCTTCAATATCCGCTCCGGCGCAGAAGCCGCGCCCATTGCCGGTGATCACCATCGCCAGCACGTCCTCGTCCTGATTGGCGCGAGTAATGGCGTCCACCAGTTCGCCGTGCATGGTGTAGGTCCAGGCGTTGAGCCGGTCCGGCCGGTTGAGGGTGATCTGCAGAATGCCGTCGCTGAGCTGGGTCTGGATCGTCTGGTACTGCATGAATGCGTGCTCCCAAGGATTGCCTGCGTGAAAAGGATGTCGTTATTATGGCCCGGCTTTTCCCCTTCAATCTGCGCCCAAGGAGTGTGCCATGCCAACCGCTGTCGCCAATTCCCAGTCCATTGTGGAAGATTTTCTGAACGCCAGCTGCGCGCTGGATATCGACGCCGCGCTGGAACTGATCGACGACAACTGCGTGTACCAGAACGTGCCGTATCACACGGCCCGCGGCAAGAAAAACATCGTGAAGGCACTGCAGGGCATGGGCAAGGCGATGACCCAGTTCGATGTGGAAATGCTGCATATCGTCGCCAATGGCGAGGTGGTGATGACCGAGCGGGTCGATACGCTGGGCGGGCGCTTCTTCAATGTGCGTCTGCCGGTGATGGGTATCTTCGTGGTGAAGAACGGCAAGATCACCGAGTGGCGGGATTATTTCGACTGGTCGCTGTCATTCGGGAAATTCTTCGGCAGCCTGTTTTCGTCGCCGTTTCGCAAGTAACGACCGCGCGGACAGCAGACAGACAAACAAAAAGGTCCGGCGCCATACCAGCGCCGGACCTTCCATGTTATTCACCGACCGTTATTCCCCCGCCGGCCACTTGCAGGTAATCGGATAGCGCCGGTCGCGACCAAAGCCGCGCGACGTCACCCGCACCCCCACTGCCGCCTGCCGGCGCTTGTATTCATTCAGATCCACCATGCGGATCACGCGCTGCACGGTATCCCGCTCGAACCCGTCGGCCACGATGGCATCAGCACTGAAATCGCGCTCCACATAACGCTCCAGAATCGCATCCAGCACCGGATACGGCGGCAGGCTGTCTTCATCCTTCTGGTCCGGTGCCAGCTCGGCCGACGGCGGACGGTCAATCACGCGCTGCGGAATCGGCGGGTTGTCCGGCGTGAGCGAATTGCGGTATTCGGACAGGCGGAACACCAGCGTTTTGGGAACGTCTTTCAGCACATCGAAACCGCCGGCCATGTCGCCGTACAGCGTGGCGTAACCCACCGCCATTTCGCTCTTGTTGCCGGTGGTGAGCACGATGTAACGCTTCTTGTTGGACAGCGCCATCAGCAGCACGCCACGGCAGCGCGCCTGCAGGTTTTCCTCGGTGGTGTCGCGCGGCGTGCCGGCAAAATCCGGCTCCAGCGTCTGCATGAAAGCGGTGTACATGGCTTCGATCGGCCGGATCTTGTAGCTCACGCCCAGAATATCCGCTTCAGCCTTGGCGTCGTCCAGACTCATCTGCGAGGTGTAGCGGAATGGCATCATCACCGCCTCGACACGATCAGCGCCCAGCGCATCCACAGCGACCGCCAGTGTCAGTGCGGAATCGATGCCACCGGACAGACCCAGCACCGCGCCCCTGAAGCCATTCTTGTTGACGTAATCACGCACGCCCAGCACCAGCGCATTGTAGGCACTGGCCTCGATACTCTGGTCCGGCGCCACGGTTTGCCGGTGCGGCACCAGTCGCCCGTTTTCCCGCGTGAAGCTCACCGGATACAGATCCGACTCAAAGGCCGGCGCACGGAAACACAGATCCCCCTGCGCATCCACCACGGCAGAACCGCCGTCGAACACCAGCTCATCCTGCCCGCCCGCCAGATTCGCGTACAGGATCGGCATGCCGCCTTCCAGCGCACGCTTGCGCAGCAGGTTCTCGCGCTCCTTTTCCTTTTGCAGATGAAACGGCGAGGCGTTGAGGTTGAGCATGAGTTCGGCACCGGCGGCTTTGGCCTGCGCGGTCGGGCCAGCGTGCCAGATGTCTTCGCAGATGGTGATGGCCATGCGGGTGCCGAGAATCTCCACCACGCAGGGCGCGGTGCCGGGCTGGAAATAGCGCTTCTCGTCGAACACCTGATAGTTCGGCAGTTCCTGCTTGTGATATTCGGCAATCAGCTGACCGTTGTGGATCAGGCCGGCGGCATTGAAGAGGGTGTTGTCGATGCGGCGGGGATAGCCCACCAGCACATGCAGATCGCGCGGCAAACCGGTGCAGAGCCGGTGCAGGGCCTTTTCCACCCGGACCTGGATGCTGGAACGCAGCAACAGGTCTTCCGGCGGGTAGCCCGTGAGAGTAAGTTCGGGAAAAACAATGAGATCGGCCTGGAATTCCGCCTGCGCGCGGCGGGCGGCCTCGATGATTTGCGCGACGTTACCGTCAATGTCGCCGACCAGAAAATCCAGTTGCGCTATAATGGCATGTAAATCTTTGTTTTTCATGCAGATTGAATCCCGTTAACAGCCGCGCTGTCCTGTCTGTGAAAAATGGCCGTATTGTGAGCCAATTTGCCGGAACTGGCAAAGCCCGCCGCCGCCGGCCCGCGCGCCACGGAGTGCTCCACGGAATGATCCCATGCTGATGCGAATCCTGTTCTTTGCCGCCCTGATCGGCGGCGCCTTTTTCCTCTACCGCAAATATCTGGCGCCGCAGAATGCCAACCCATCGAAAGCGGGCCGCACACAGGCGCTCATGAAAAAATGCGCACACTGCGGCGTGCATCTGCCAGAAGCAGAGTCGGTGCAACTGGAAGGCCTGCATTTCTGCAGTGAAGCACACAAACTGGAATACCAGAAACAGCACTCACATCATGAGTAGTGTCATCAGCCACGGCAATCATCATCCGAATAGCGCGCTGGCGGATGTGCGCCAGAACGAGTGGCGGCTGCTGCAGGTCTATCTGTACTACCGGCTGCTGCTGTCGCTGAGCCTGATTGCCGCCTATTTTTTCGGTGGCAACAAGCAGAACGAAGCGGTGACGCTGGACCAGCAACTCTACTTCGCCACCGCGATCACCTATTTTGTGCTGACGCTGCTGTCGCTGCTCACCGCGCGGCTGCGCTCGGGACGCCTGAGCATTCAGGTGTTCATCATCATCGTTACCGACATCGTGGCCATCGCCCTGCTGGAATATGCCAACGGGCAGTCGAACAGCAATCTTACGATCCTGCTGGTGGTGACCGTCGCCGCCGGCAGCATTCTGGTGGAAGGCAAGCTGGCGAATTTTTTCGCGGCGATTGCGACACTGGTGGTGCTGTACCGGGAAATCTACAGCATGGTGATGAAAGGCTCGCTCTCGCAGCAGGATCTGGTGCAGAGCGCGCTGATCGGCATCGCCTGTTTTGCCACGTCGATTCTGGCGCAGCAGATTGCCAAGCGCCTGCGGGAGAGCGCCGAGCTGGCCGGCAAGCAGGCGGCCGACCTGGCCAACCTGGAAGAGCTGAACCATCACATCATCCAGCGCATGCGCACCGGCATTCTGGTGGTGGACGGTAACAACGAAATCGTGCTGGTGAATGACGCCGGCTGGAAATTGTTTGGCATGCCCACCATGGCCGATCACACCCGCCTGGAAAACATCGCGCCGGAACTGTCGCAGCAGCTGGAACAGTGGCGGCAGAATCCGTTCCAGCGGGCCAAACCGTTTCGCGCCGGCGTGTCCGGTCCGGAAGTGCAAGCCAATTTCACTTCGCTGGAAACTGGCGAACGCCCCACCGCGCTGATCTTTATCGACGACAACACCCGCATGGCGCAGCAGGCCCAGCAACTGAAACTGGCATCGCTGGGCGGACTCACCGCCAGCATCGCCCACGAAATCCGCAATCCGCTGGGCGCCATCAGCCACGCCTCGCAGCTGCTGCAGGAATCCACCCAGCTCAGCAAGGGCGACGCGCGACTGGCGGAAATCATTCACCAGCACTGCGTGCGCATGAACAAGGTGATCGAGAACGTGCTGCAGCTGTCGCGCCGCAAACAGGTGCAGCCGGAACTGCTCAACATGAAGGAATGGCTGGAGCACTTCATCGAGGAATTCAGGTCCACCCAGAGCGAGCCGGTGGAGATCGAATTCCGCATCACCCGCCCGGACCTGACCTTCCGCATCGACCCGTCGCAGATGGGCCAGGTGCTCACCAACCTGTTCCAGAACGGCCTGCGCTACAGCGAGAAGAACACCGGCCAGCGCTTCCTGCGGGTGGTGGCGGATTTCAGCATTCAGACCGAACAGCCTACACTGGATATTATCGATCGCGGCCCCGGCATCGCCGACGACATGCGCGACAAGATTTTTGAACCCTTTTACACCTCGGAAAAAAGCGGCACCGGACTGGGACTCTACATTGCGCGGGAGCTATGCGAAGCGAATCAGGCGCGGCTGGATTACATTCCCACCCGCAGCGGCAGCTGTTTCCGCATCACCTTTGCCCATCCGGCCAGAATTGTGAGCATTTAAAAAGCGACGGACACCCAACGACCATGAGCACCTACAAAGCCCTGATTGTGGACGACGAACCGGACATTCGCGAACTGCTGGAACTGACGCTGTCGCGCATGGATATCGAAGTTTTCACCGCCGCCAATGTGGAATCCGCCCACGTCAGCCTGCAGCAGGAAAAGTTCGACCTGTGCATCACCGACATGAACCTGCCGGACGGCAACGGCATCGATCTGGTGAAATACATCCAGGCGAATTATCCGCAGACACCGGTGGCGGTACTGACTGCCTACGGCAGCATGGAAACGGCAATCACCGCGTTGAAAGCCGGCGCGTTTGATTTCGTGTCCAAGCCGGTGGAATTGCAGCGTCTGCGCGATCTGGTGAATACCGCGCTGAAACTGAAAACCGAGAAAAAAGAAACCGTGGCGGAAACATCGGAGACGCCGATCCTGGGGCTGTCCGCCTGCGTGAAAAAACTGCACGCACAGATTGCCAAGCTGGCCCGCAGCCAGGCACCGGTTTACATCAGCGGCGAATCCGGCAGCGGCAAGGAACTGGTGGCCCGCGAAATCCATCGCCTCGGCCCCCGCGCCGACGGCCCCTTCGTGCCGGTCAACTGCGGCGCGATTCCGTCCGAACTGATGGAAAGCGAATTTTTCGGCCACAAGAAAGGCAGCTTCACTGGCGCCTATGAAGACAAGACCGGTCTGTTCCAGGCCGCCCAGGGCGGCACGCTGTTTCTCGACGAAGTGGCCGATCTGCCGATGCAGATGCAGGTGAAACTGCTGCGCGCCATTCAGGAAAAAGCCGTGCGCCCGGTGGGATCACAGCGCGAAATCACCACCGACGTTCGCATTCTGTCCGCCACGCACAAGGATCTGGCCAAACTGGTGGATCAGGGCGATTTCCGCCAGGATCTTTTCTACCGCATCAACGTAATTCAGGTGAGCGTGCCGCCGCTGCGCGAGCGCAAGGAAGACGTGGCCTATCTGGCGCAGCATTTCCTGCAAACGCTGGCGCATGACTGGCAGATGGATCTGCCGCGCCTGAGTCCGAATGCACTGAAAGCGCTGGAGCAATACCAGTTTCCCGGCAACGTGCGCGAACTGGAAAACATTCTGGAGCGCGCCGTGACCCTGTGCGACGACGAAGTGATTGCGCCGGAGCATCTGCAGCTGCCCACCGACGGCGTGCCGGTGGAACGGGTGCATCCGGCGGTGGGCGATCGCACCCTGCCGGATTTCGAGCACGGGGATTCACTGGAAGATTATCTGACTGACATCGAGAAACAGGCGATCATGCGCGCGCTGGAAGAAACCCGCTGGAACCGCACCGCAGCGGCGAAAAAGCTCGGCATGAGTTTCCGCTCGCTGCGTTACCGCCTGAAAAAGCTGGGACTGGATACGGACGATTGACCGTGTCCGCAACTACCAGCGCTCGTTGATCGCATTCAGCCAGGCGTGATAAGCCTTGTAGGCATCCGACCGGATGATCGTGGTATGCGCGGTGAATCCGTGCAGCCAGCCGTTTGACGCCGACGGTTCCACCTGCAGCAAGCCCATCAGCGGATCGTAGGTGTCATTCACCGGAAAGCCGGACACATCCGCAAGAACGGGCGGATTCAGCGCCAGCCCGGCAATTTTTGCCAGCGAGAAAGTGGACGCATTGGTCGCCACGGTGTCATCCAGACCATACTGCAGGAACAGCGGCTTGGTATCGCGGTTGAACGATTCCGCCAGCATGCCGCCTTCCACCATGTCCACCACGTGCTGCGCCAGCATGGCCTGAAACGCGGTTTCACCGGCCGAAAACTTGGGCGTGATGAGATTCTTGAAACCCAGCCCCCAGAACAGCGAGTGCGTCATGATGCGGGCGATGCCGGTGCCGGCCACCTGCAGATAGGCGCCATCCACGCGATCATCGAAGGCTGCAAAACCGCTGCCCAGCACACCACCCAGCGACGTGCCGGAATACAGAATCCGGCTGGTATCCAGATCCGGCAAGCCATCGCCCGAAGCCTTGCGCTGCCGGTGGGGCAGCAAATCCAGACGATCCAGACGCCGTTCGATCATGTGCACCTGCCCGTGCATGTCGAACGCTGACTCCATCACCATGCCCAGCGCGCGCGGCAGACGGTCGGTGCGCAGCAGCTGGAACACGCTGTAGCCGTCAATGCCGATACGCGAGCCGTGATTGGGCTGGTCAATGGCCAGCGTCGCCACGCCGTGTGCCGCATTCTGCCGGTGAACGAAGATGGATGTGTGACGATTGGCGGTAATGCCATGCCCATAAATCATCACTGGCGCCGGACGGGAAGCGGCACTGCGCGGCAGATACAGATCAAACGGAATCCATTTCGCCTGCGCGACGGCATCGTTGTCGACATCCACCAGACCATCTTCTCCGCGAAAATCCGGCAGCAATACCCTGCCCCGGACCCGCGCCGCCACGCTGCCGATGCGGTAATAACTGGTGCGGGTAAACTCCACCGGATAATCAAATTCCGCAATGGACTGCTGGCCGCGCCGGTGCTCATCAATGATCGATTCCGCCGTCGCGATCGTGTATTCGGTTGCACTCAACAGCGATGTTTCCGAAATGCCGTTGCTCGCCAGCAGCTCGCGCGCCTGTTCACTCAGCGGACGGGAAGAAAGAACATAGCCGGGAGGCGGTACGGTACCGTCAGGCATCGCAATCGCCACCACAATACGTTCACCGAACGGGAAGCGCGCCGCCGGATAAACCTCAACGATCGGCCCCTTGGCATAACGGCTGGACCGCTCCACCGGACTGCGTGCCGCCACTACCTCGATCGGGGCACCGGTATCCACCGAGAACGCATGCACCCACTGCTGCGGATCGGCTTCCAGCGCCGCCATCGGCGCATCCTGGCCCAGCTCGAACATGGCGGCACCCAGCGGGCTGAATCCATCGCGCCCATTCAACACGGCGGCAGGCCGCACGCTGGCGGGCAACAGCGCGAGCTTCTCCGGTGGCAACACGTCATCGCTGATCGCAACCTGGATGCCCGTCGGCGAGTCCCCATCCGCCACAGCATATTCATTACTGGGAAACGGCAGGGCGCAGGTGTGCGCCTCAAAACCCGTGCAGGCCTCCGCCAGCGCTGTGCCGCCGATCCAGACACAGCCCAGAACCAGCGCGATAGATCTCAATACAACCATGGAATGACTCCTTGCTCTTGTTTTTATAAAGCCATCAACGCATTGACTTCAGAGTTGATTGATCTGGCCCGGTACAACACCCAAGTCCGCCCTGATCGTATTGCAAGGTTGCCTGCGGCAGCAGGTCAGTTTTTTCCATTCCGACACCGCACTCCACAAGGATGCCTTGCATGTGCGCTGGCAAGCGATTAAAAGAGATACAGACAGCGCTTCAGTCAAACCAGGGAAGGATTTCCGTCATGCACCGATTTCACAAACAGGCCGATGGTCGCGCGCACCACGTTGCCGTCGCGCTGTGCCGGTTGCTGCGCGAGATGCAGCGCGAGGCCGGCATGGAGGTCGAGCCTGCCAGCGCCGTACAGCAGGCGTGGGAAGTCATGCGCTTTGGTGCCGAGACCAGCGCGCTGTGTGCGGTGCGCAAGGATGATTTTGCCGGACTGGATTACGGGACACGCCTCGCCGCGATTCCGGAAGTGGTCAACACGATTGATGGTGCGAACTGGAACACGCTGCTGGAGTTGCTGGGCTTGCTGAAGCAGTTTCATGTCATCACCGGCGTCACCATTTCCGCCCGCATCCTGTTTGAACGGGATGAATGTGTGCTGGAGGCAGCCCTGCCCTATCTCGACGTTCCTGCGCCGGTGGAGCGCTTCGCATTGCAGGCGTGCATGGGTCTGGTGTGCATGACCCTGTTGCGCTGCGGCATGACGGCGCAGGCCTTGCGCGGCGTCGAAGGCCCGGACCTGGAACAGCCCCGTCACTGCCGCATCTGCTTTTCCGTTTCAGCGTTGCAGCAGCCCGGCGTGCGGCAACCGGCACCGAGCCCACATGCATTCCGTCAGCTGCTGCCATCCGTTCTGATGCGCAGTCCGCTTTCGTTTCAGGTTGAACATGCGTTAAGTAACAGTGACACGCTGCCGGATGCCGAAGACATCTGCCGGCGGCTCAACATCAGTCGCGGCACACTGCATCGCGGGCTCAAGGCCGGCGGCACCCATTTCCTGCAACTGCTGGAAAATGAAAAACTGCAGCGCGCCACCTACTGGCTTTCGGTCGAGCAGGTCACCATTGAAGAAGTCGCCGCGCGACTGGGCTACAGCGACGCCTCGAATTTTCGCCGCGCCTTCAAGAAGTGGACCGGTCACTGCCCGTCAGACCTGCGCGACCGGCCGGGCAGGCCTCACACCATCTCCATCGGGGCACGGACGCGCGCGGGATCGTAAGGTTGCGGATCGACAATCGGCGCACGCTGCAGCAACAGATCCGCCATCAGCCGCGCCGACGCCGGCGCCAGCACCAGTCCGTTGCGGTAATGTCCCGCATTCACATATAAATTATTCCAGCCGGGAATCCGGCCAATGAACGGCAAGCCACCCGGCGCGCCGGGACGCAATCCCGCCCACTGTTTTATCACCGGCACATCGCGCAGCGCGGGCGCAATGTCATATGCGTGCGACAGCAAAAGTTCGTGCGCCTCGGCTGTGGTGGTTTTGTCGAAGCCGACTTCCTCGGTGGTACTGCCCACCAGAATGTGGCCATCCAGACGCGGAATCAGATATTTGCCGTCTTTCAGAATGATGCTGTGAATCAGACCGGGCCGCGCGTCGAACAGCAGCATCTGTCCACGCACCGGCACCACCGGCAGATCGCAGCCGGCCTCATGCAGCAGACGCGCACTCCAGGCGCCGGCACACACCACAATTTTGTCCGCCCGCAGTTGCCGCTCACCACACACCACCAGCGCAGTTGCTTCCGTCTGCGCGTCCGCCGGCATGATCGCCGTTACTTCCGTCTGCTGCAGCAGCGTGAAATCCGGCTGCTGCAACAGACTGGCTTTCAGCGCCTGCAGCAGACGCGGATTGCGCACGTTGCTGACATAAGGCAACCACAGCGCATCATCAAAATCCTGCGTCGCCGCCGGTTCGCGCTGCGCCACAAAATCGCGTCCCACCCGCTGCATGTTCTTGCCGAACTGGTGCGCCCACTGCAGCGCCTGTTCGGCTTCCGGCGGATTCAGCATCAGCAGACCACAGGGATTCAATTCCGGATCGATGCCGGTTTCCGCGCGCAGCGTTTGGGTCAGCTGCGGATACACCGACTGCGCCCAGGACGCCAGCGCGGAAATCGCCGGCACATAATTCCACGGATACAGCGGCGACACGATGCCACCACCGGCCCACGACGCTTCACTGCCGGTGCCTTCCCGATCGATCAGGGTGACCCGCACACCAGCAGCCAGCAACTCGCGCGCTGTCAGCAGTCCAATTACACCGCCGCCTACAATCACTGCCTCTGTCATGATACCGCTCGCCCGTCTCCGGTTTATGGCTGTGGGGCTGCCATGGTACCCTACGCGCCGGGGTGGCTGAAGGCCACGGCAAGGCTAAACCAGTGAGGAAAGTCAATGGACAGGCAGTCTGGGGGATTTACGCTGATCGAGGCAATGGTGGTCGTCATGATCATGGCGGTCATCCTGGCGTTCGGCATTCCGGCATTCGGCGACCTGATAGACAAAACCCGCGTACGCACCGCTGCAGAAGCAGTCACCGAAGCGTTTCGTGTAGCGCGACTGACCGCCGTGCAGGAACGCATGACCATCGTGATGTGTCCCTGGAACAGCACTGACTCCTGCACCGGCAGCGACTGGGACGCCGGCATCATGATCGTCAAACCCGGCACCCCGAACACTGTCGTCTACCGCATGCGTTTTGACGACAACCTCTTCATCGTCAAGAACAACGAAGATTCGGAAACCCACGACGAAATCAACATCAATCCCAGCGGCTGGATTCCCGGCGACCAGTCCAGCATCCTGATCTGTCCGGATGTGGGCGAGATCAAAAACGCGCTGAAGCTGACCATCAGCATGACCGGAAAAATTCGCACCTCGACGGAAATCGATAGCGGCGATTGCGGCAGCGCTGACTGAGACACCAGCCCGGGGCAACTCGGGACCCAACCGGCAGCACCACCGCACTCGCAGTGACCTGAGTACAGGGCAATAAAAAAGGGGCTTTGAAAGCCCCTTTTTTATTATCTGGAATCCGTCAGGCCTGCCAGCCAACCCATCATTCGCACTCCGGAGTGCGACACTGAATCCAGCGTGTCTTGCGGATGTTACCAGTATCCATATCCGGCAGATCAATGGCGCCGGAAGGACCGCCCCCCCAACCCTGAATATCGCGCAGATCCGAAGTGCCGCTGCCATCGCCGGTCACGTCAGTGGACGGGAACAGCACGCCGATATTCCCTGCCAGTGTCTGCGGCAAACGCACGTTGCGCTGCGTGGAATAGACTTGTCCCGGCGTATAGGAATACAGCGCCGCGCTGCCGGAACCTCCGGAACACTGCGCCACATCATCGGCGTCTTCCGCCTCTTCGCTGCTGTAGGTAGTGAACACCACCGTGCCATTCAGGATCAGCGGCGAGCCCAGGAATTTTTCTGCGTCCAGCAGCAGTGGCATGGAGAAGCCGCGCGCCGCTGTAATCTGCTCCTCGGTGGGAGCCGACGGCGATCCGGAAACGGGAGAACCCTCTTCATCAACAATCGGCAGATTCACCAGCGTGGAGTCGCCGGTGCGCAAGGTGTCCTGCGCGGTTGCCGAGAAGGGTTCTGCGTCCTTGATGAAATAGAAGCGCTCGTCCACGTTGATGTCGTTGGGAGAAGTCATCAGGCCGCTGCCAATGGCAATACCGACAAAGCGTTCGCTGCCATTACGCATGAGCGCAACACTGGGCGGGTAGAAGAAACGGCGATCCTGATCATAATCTTCGCTGTAGCCGCGCCGCCCCAGCTGCGCCACCAGATCATGGGAAATGGTGGTGCTGTCGGCCGACACCTGCTTGATGTCGAAGCGGTGCAGCTGCCCGCCCAGATCGCCGACATAGAAAAGATCCACAAAGCCGTCGCCATCCTTGTCGAGCACTTTTACCGTCGACGGAATCGCGTCTTTCAGAACCGTATTGGTGACGTGATTGCCGGGCTCCGAGGATTCCGATCCGGATGTCCACCACAACACATCACCGGCATCGTCGCCGAACGCCTTCACCAGATAGATCGCGTTCCCCATCGGCAGATCGGACGATCCGAGGGCCGGGCGGTTGCTGTCGTACAGCGGGTCGTAGCCGCCACCCACGATCATTACCACCTGATTGACGCCGTTATACTTGATCAGCGCCAGCACCGGTTCCGACCAGGTCTGCCCCAGATTTTCAAATTCAGTGCCCGCCTTGCCGCCTTCCAGCACGAAGCGCTGTTCCATCTGTCCGTCCCAGGCTTCCGTCATGTCCAGGCCGTAATAGTTACGGCCGCCGCGCCGCATGCCACCAAACAGATAGACGAAATCATTACTGTTGCCGTCCGTAATGTTGCCATCGCGATCCACATCCTGACGCCAGACGGTCCAGGTGGAATCCAGTCCGTAAATCAGGCTGCCAGGCGCATCGGAACGGGCTGCGTCGAACATGCGTTCCGCCCGGGACTTGGCGTCGGCGATTTCACGCTGCAAAAATGCATACGGCATGAACGCGAGCTTTTCATCACCGGTTGCCGCGTCCACCGCATACAGCTTGCCGTCGTTCGTGCTGACAAAAACAATATTGTCCTGTTCATCCTTGGCAAGCGCCACATTCTTGCCGGCAGCATCGCGCTTCATGCTGGTGTAGTTGACCACCACCGGCGCCGAGTGAATGGGCGCGCCGTACAGTGTGCGCTGCGTTTTGGTGACCGATATATCAGGATTCCAGATTTTCACCAGCCGCTGCCACTCGTTGTGCTCGTCGGCAGCATCCTCACCGCGCAGCCATGCCAGGAACTGGTCATATTCAGCC
>CAZBII010000044.1:0-12573 GCA_964491665.1 uncultured Moraxellaceae bacterium | reverse complement strand
CTCGGTGTTGCACCCAGCACGCGGGTTTTCAGCGCACTGCGTTCAGTGGCGAGATTCAGGTTGACGGTGTCGTCAGAAGCGTCGGTGGTGTAAAGATTGCGTTCGTTGTCACCGCCCAGATCCGGCACGATGCGCGACGCAGCCCCGCCAAACGGCACGACATCGCCGCCAGTGGTGGCAACATCGGTGTAAGGACCGTCAGGATAATCCGCGCTGCTGAACCACAGGTCGAACACGTTCTTGTCGAAGAAGCCGTCTTCATTGTCGTCTGCGTTCTGGTTCGCGCTGCTGCCACCATAGGATTTGCCGAATACAGCCAGCGCATTCTCATCCACACCCAGCTGGTACTTCTTCAGGTTGCCATACCAGAAGGGCCTTTCACTGGGCGAAAACACGGAGAAGTACAGTTCGTCCAGATGGGTGAAACGGTTGGACTGGTTGATGCCCACACCGGGAACGGTTGCGGTGAAAGAGTCCTGCCGCACGATTTCAGCGCCGATTTCACTGAGCGCCGCGCGCAAATCCGCGGCACTGTTGGCCAGACGGGACAGACCGTCGCCTGCATCGGCCCACGCTGCCAGCCGCGTCGCCGGATCTGCACCCAGGTTATAGGCAATGGTATGCGTCCTGATGCTGCTGGCCTCGCCATCCGCCAAGGTCAGATGCTTCAGCTTGTCCGCCAGGATATTGGTGCATCCCCAGTAGCCGATGGGCGTAGGACGGGAGAACGGATTGGTGGAATCTGCGTTGATGGTGGCGTCGCAACTGGCGTGATAGGCGCTGGTATCGGCACCTGTGACAAAGCGGTTGATACGCTGGCCCAGGGTATAGCTGCCCACGATATCCTGCGGCGCCGCCGACATGCGCTCATTGGTGGATTCACCGTCCGTCAGCACCACGATGTGATTGTTCGGCTTGCAGGTGATGCGAAGATCCTGCCCCTTGTAAACACCCGGCGTGGCCGACCAGGTGGAACCGCCCGGATTGACACTGTGATCGACGGAATCCTGCGACACCGCACCGCCGCCCACCAGATACTGGATGGTTTCAAAATAGCTGCCCACCAACGGAGTCCAGCCACTCAGCGTCATGTCGTTGAGCGCCTTCTGCAGATGCTGGCGATGACTCTGGGTAATGCCATTCAGCGTGTACACGTCATCAAGGGGGCGCAGTTCCGCCAGAATGACTGCACCCGGCTGGGCATACCGCGCCAGCCCGACTTCAACGTTGTCTCCCCAGCGCGACGAAGCATTGTCCGGCAGCTGGTTGGCGTCAATGAACTCCGCCAGCGTGCGCTTGAGAATACAGATCTTGCGGTCACGATTGGCTGGCTGGGAACAGTCCCCGGCAAAATCCCCCACAAAGCCACCGCCCGCCAGCGTCTGCGACATGGAGTCTGACGTATCCAGCAACAGCATGATGCGGGTGGGTACGGATTCCGTCCCTTTCACAAACAGATCCAGCTCGTCCGCCCATGCCGGCAGCGCCAACAGCCACACCAATACGATCCATGCTTTTTTCATTGCCGCGTTCCTGTTTTTTAAACCTTGCCTGCTTTACCGCCTATCGCAGCATTCCTGCTGCATGCCAACCTGAATCCCGTCCGACCTTCCGGCCCCGCCTTTACGGCGTGGGCGCGGGCTCCGGCTCCGGCGCCAGCCCCAACAGCGACGGGTCCACCTCGAAATGGCCACCACCCGGCCCTACCCGGCGCCATTCCTGGCGATTGCGATTCTCGAACGGCAGATCGCTCGCCACAAACGAGCCCTTGCCAATGGTATGAAACTGGAAATCCGCCAGCAGACCGGCATCGCTGTTCTCCAGCGGACGCTGGCGGTCAAAGCGGCTCTCGGCTTCGGCTTTCAGCGAATCGCGACTATCCAGAGTGGCATCGTCCGCGCAGGCGCCTTCCGTTGTGCCCGCTTCCAGGCTCACGCAATGGACCTTGATTTCATGCCCCGCCGCCAGCTGCCCCAGCAGCAGGGACGAACTGCGCGCTTCCTGGATAACACCGCCAATCGCGGTTTCAGCCGCCTCGAAGCTCATTTCCTCGGCCTGGGAATTGAATGCCATGCGCTCCTGGAAAATGCCGCCCTTCATGGCCGACACACCCATCATCGAGACCAGCAGCAGAATGATCAGCGCGACAAACAGTGCGGCGCCGGACTGTGTGTGCTTGTAGTTGTGCATGCCAAATTCCCTCAGCTGCGATCCATCTGGTTGCGAATGGGAACTGTGGACGAGAACACACGGTAGAGACGTCCGTCCTGCAGTTTCACGTTGGTGGTGCCGGTGCCATGGTTGTAGGTGCGATCGAGCACCTGCATGCTGGCGGGCGCGAATTCGGTATCGGTGGAAACAATGCCGGGACTGGACAGCAGCAGCGCAAAACGGGCACTGACAATGCGTTTGGCGGGGTCCGCCGCGAGCAGGGTTCTGGCACCGTCGGCATTGGTGTAAACATCGGCCATGCCATGTCCTGATGCACCGAATGCGTCGTAATCAATTCCATACTGGACCTGGAACGCTTCCACGCCATCAACGATGGTGCCCGTCACCTTGGTGGGCTCGACTTCCGCTGGCTTCCAGTAGGTACAGCGCAGGCCATGATCCTCAACCCAGTATTTTTTCAGCCCCGAATAGGGCGCATTGCCCACGCAATCGACGCCATCCCGCACATCAAACACCACCACGTCATACTTGGTGTTGTCCTCGCTGATCTTGTCGCTGTCACCCGTGAAGACGAATGGCTCAATTGACCCACCCAGACTGTGGCCCGCCTGCATAAGATCACGGCTGACATAACTCACGGCAAAACGTCCCTGATCCTGCACCGAGGCGATGCCCTGCTGCAGGTTTTCCGTCTGGCGGTTGACCAGAAACAGCTGGGTTGCGGCGATGGCGATCAGGCTGCCCAGCAGCAGCGCCACCATCAATTCAACAATCGAGAATCCGTTGCGGATCGGCATAAAGTCAGCCTCCGGGATTGAATGGCAGGACGATGCAGCTGGCATTAGTGCCGCGCTTGCCATCGACTATCTCGGTTTCGTCGCAGTTGGCCGGCGTGGTCTGGCTCCAGGCCACCGTGACGCAGGTAACTTCCGAGCAGCTGGCCACGGACACGGCGCCGTTGGGCAGCATGGTCTGGGCAGTCTGGCGGATCTGGTAAATGTCGGCGGCCGCCATGTTGGCCGGAGTGCAGAGTCGGGCAGTGGCATCCGGTGTGGCCGCAAAACAGGACTGGGCAACCGGATCACCGGTCCAGGCCGACGCTGCGGTATAGGAATCAGCTGCTTCGATGTTGGAGCGCATTCTTTCCACCAGGTCCCTGGCAATTGCCAGCGCCTGGCTGCGCGCGTAGGTATCTTCCGTCATCTTGACGGCATTGAGTTGAAGGGCGGCATAGCCCATGACGCCTATGCCCAGCACCAGCAGTGCTACCAATACTTCAACAAGTGACATGCCCGTCTGACGCGGGCCCCCGATTCCATTCATACCGGTTCCGTCTGGCCAAAAATTGATCAAGTAAAACCTTTTTATAACCGGGCGAAATATAACCGCAAGCAAGTTGTGACCGTTATCACACCGCGACGAGCGGTCGCATTTTCATGCCCGATTGGCGGGTCTGCCGCCAACGGAAACCCTCCGGGGCGGTCAGATACAGTCGTCTTCGGTCCGGCCACTGGCAAAGGTCCAGACCCCCGCATTGGTATAGCTGAAGGTGCCGCACAGATCGCTGGCCTGGTCGCCGGACGGCGTGGCCGTGATGGTATAGGTGGGTCCGGTACTCTCCACCGTGACGCTGTAGCGTTGGGTGGTCTGCTCCAGATCGGCCAGCTGGTCCTCTTCCGTGGGATAGGCCAACAGCTGGGACCGGATCCGTTCCAGGCGACCGGCGACTTCCAGCACTACGCCAACGGCCTCCTTGCGGGCCGTTTCGCGCACCTGGGCCGTATAGGTGGGATAGGCGACCATCGCCAGTATCGCCACAATGACTGCCACGATCATCAGTTCGAGCAAGGTGAATCCGCGCATTTTCTTCCTGAAATTCATTTGCTTACCTTCCCCCCGCCACCTGCCCCGACAAACCCTTGCCCTGGCCGGTCGCAAAAATGTGATGCCGTTCAAGCTTTTAGTCTCAGCCAATGCCCGCTGGCCGCGCCAGAGAATAAACCAGTTCACCGTTATAACCAATCAGATCATTTTTTAGCCGCCCGTCCTCATTATCTACCCTCCATCGTGGCTGAGTGGCTGATCAGCCAGCCCTTTCTACACTGGAATTGTCGAACTCCAACCAAAGTGAACGCACATGAAAAATGGATTCAACCGTCAGTTCCGACGCGGTTTCACCATCATCGAACTCATGATCACCATTGCCGTGGCCGCCGTGGTGCTGGCAGTCGCGGTTCCGGCGATGGATGTATTCATTGCAAATTCAAGAATGTCCGGAATGGCCACTACCATGGTGACCACCATCAACGAAGCCCGTAGCGAGGCCATCAGTACGGGCAAGTTCGTCAGCGTACACGCCGGATCGGATGTCGGCATTGAGGCGGATGCCAGAACGGTGGGCATCGGCAGCCTGCCGGATTCCACCGCCGCCTGGAGTGACGGCTTCCGGGTTCTGCAGAGAACGTGGGAGAGCGGGGCCCTTTCTGCCGACGTCGACGACACCACCCTGATCCGGCAGACCCACTATGGCTATAACCCCGCCACCGAGACGTCCGTGGTGGTTCGACGGGTAACGGCGGGAACCAATACAGCCGTGTCGACCGTAAATCTATTTACCTTCAACAGAAGAGGCCAGCTGGTGGATGAAACCACCGGCACCGTCATCGCCAATGACGTGCAGATTCTGGTTTGCGATGGCGGCCGCTCGGGAGAGGAAGGCCGCCGAATCATTATCAACAATCGTGGAAATGTCAGAAATGATGCGCCGTTCAATCCTAACTACACAAATCCCTGCACCTAAGTTCACCCGGTTTCAGAAGGGTGTCGGTCTGATAGAAGTACTGGTGGCTGCACTGATTCTGGCTGTCAGCGTTCTGGGGCTGATTGCCATGCAGCTGAAAGCAGTGCGCACCAGTGGCGACAGTCAGGCACGGGTTCAGGCTACCGCGATTGCCCAGGACCTGATCGAGCGCATGACCATGAATGACAGCACGCTGATTCAGGGGACCGGCGGTTACGGCCCCACGTTGAGCGCAGGCTCATCGGTGTCCAAGCCCAGCAGCCTGCCACAAACCTGTGTGACAGCTGCCTGCACACCTGCCGAGACGGTGACCTTCGACGTGAATCAGGCCGCCTACTACGCCGGCACACTGCTGCCAGACGGACTGATCAGCGGACGGGTTGCGGCCACTGACTCAAACAATCTGCAGGTATTTGTTGCCTGGGGCGGAACCAAACCGGTCATCGGCACAGGCGATGATGCGTGCATGGAATCCGGAACGGACGGAACACTGACTTACCGGCCCAATGCCAATTGCATCATGCTGGAGGCTACCTTCCAATGAGAATGTCGACACAACGGCAGCGTGGATTGACGCTGGTAGAGTTGCTGATTGCCTTGCTGCTGGGCTCGCTGATATCAGCTGCGGCGATACAGATGCTGCTGACCAACGAGAAAACACTGTCCACCCAGCAGGGCAACAGCGAAGTGGAAGAGAATGGTCGGTACGCCATTGACTTCCTTATTCGCGACATTCGCAAGGCCGGCATGCGGCCAACCACTGCGACAGCCAAAATCGCAACGCCAATTGCAGCCACAAACGGAAGCACCAACACCGGCGATGAAATCACTGTCACCTATGTGATGGATTCTTCCGACACCAATGCGCCGCCTGCCGATTGCAATGGCAATGCCCTCACCGGCACCAATCCGACGGTAATCAATCGCTACTTCGTTACCGACGGGGCTCTGATGTGCCTGGGGAACGGCAGCACAACCGCTGGCGAAGTGGTGGATGGCGTGGATGTATTCCAGATTCTCTACGGTGTCGACAACGTGGTGGACGGCAACCTGGTGGCCACCCAGTGGACCTCCACACCCGCCTCTAATGCGACCATAGTTGCCGTTCGCCTGGGCCTGATGGTGCACTCGAATGCCACCTTCACTGATCTGCCAGCTCCCACTGCGGCCGTCAACGTATTGGGCCAGGTTTCCCTTGCAGCCAATTCAACAACCTTAAATGACGGGCGCATTCATCGCCTGTTCGTTTCATCTACGCTGCTCCGGAACAATCTTGATCCGGACGTGACCACTTTCTGAGGAGCGCGCACCATGAAAAACATCAGAAAAAGGCAAGGCGGCATTGCGCTTTTCATCACACTGATCGTGTTGCTGATCGTGTCGGTGATGGGATTGAGTGCGCTGCGCATGAGCCTTTCGCAAAGCAAGATTTCACTCAACACTCGTCTTGACGCCATGAGTTTTCAGGCCGCCGAAAGTGGCATCCGCGGTGTTCTGCTGGAAGCATCAAGCTCGAACATCGCCAGCTCCACCAATGTCATCGGCGCGACACTGGCACTCGGGGTATGTACAGACAAAACATCCACAGACCCCACTTGCGTCGTGTACCGGTGTGTGACGCAGGAAAATGCAACCGTAGCCGGCGCGTGTGACACCACGGATTCACTTGATGGCACCGGCAGCGCTCGCGCTGAAAGCCGCACCCGGCACACGGGGCAGGTCATCGTAGTGAACAGCTCGGCATCGCTCTATCAGGATTATGTATTCGAGTCAGTCTCCACCGGATGCCTGCTCGACGGCAGCACATGCAGCGACATGTACTGGGCTGAAAACGTGCAGGAGTTCAAGAAAATGGCACCTGCAGATCTCGCTGCAAATTACGACTAACGGTTGAGGGATATGAGTATGTTTAGCCTCAAGAAGAAAATCAGTCTGGCGTGGGTCGGCCTGCTACTGTCAATGCCGCTCTGCATGTCGCCTGCACAGGCAGACGATATGGAAATTTACAACATGACCACAGACACAGAAGCAGCAGGTGATGTCAACATCATCTTCATGCTCGATAACTCAGGGTCAATGAAGTGGTGTATCGACAGCACCTCCAGCAGCAACTGCAGCGACGCAGCGAAAACCCGCATGTTCGCCTTGCGCAAGGCAATGGATGCAGTGCTGCAGGAGCTGGAGGACACCACCAAGGTTGCCATTTTTACTTACGGCAGAAAAAATGACGACATCGATGGTGGTTCCATTCTGGCTCCGTTGCGCGCGCTGGGCGACACACTGCCAGACGGTGTAACGACCCACCGGCAGTACCTGACCAACTGGTTCGTGGACAGCACCAAGACCGGCGATGACCGCTACAAGATCGCCAATGCTCCCGCCAACTGGGCCTACAACTTCGGCCCCAAATCAAACTCCAGCCTGTACAGCGATCCACCAAACTGTACAAGCACCAGCGGAGCCGGCTGCAGCCAGAACTGGAACGATCAGGAAAGCAACCTGAACCCGCAGAACAACACGCCCCTTGAATCTGCCTATGCGGAAATCGGCGCCTACCTGCTGGGCCAGAAGGCATCTTCCTGGGGTAACACCTACTTTGCACGCTCGGGCAGGCTGGCAAAAATGACAACCGTCAGCTCTGGCTGGGATACCTACTGGAGCAAACTGGATTCCACTCTCAGCGTCACAACCACGACGCCACTGACCCTGTCCGGATCGGAATACTTCTATCGTCAACCTGACTACACTGTCCAGCAGACCTGCGCCGCCCCATCCTGGCACGTGATTCTGGTCACCGATGGCGAACCCACCAACGACGACAACCGCGCCATGTTCAAGCAGGTAATGGGCACACAAAGTACCTGCAGCACCAGCACGACCTGGTCGTGCTCGAAAGAGATGGCGCTGTTCCTCGCCAACAAGTCCGTTGAAATCTCGGAATATTCCTGGGAGTGCACCGGTAACTGCGAGGACTATATCGACAGCGACGGAGACTCGGCCGCGCCCAGTGCACCGACCAACATGGGCTCGTGCAATGAAACCAGCGAGGCCGGCAATACCACTACATCCACCGTGTCCAATTACAAGGGCTACAACTGGTCATGCCAAAGCACGCCCACGACAAACTACAGCTGGACGCAGACCGGTTCATGTAATTCAAGCAGCCAGGTTTCCTATGTCAGCTGTGACAGCAGTCTGGTGGGCCAGAACAAGTGTATGAATCCGCCCGGCAACGCGTATCCCCGCGCCATTTACACCTGTCAGTCCAGCACCAGCAACACTATTGGCTGGGCCTGTACCTCCGGTGAAAACGGTGGGTCCTGCTCAGACAGCAACAAACCCACTCCATCAAGCTGGGACTGCAACAGCGCTGGCGAAATCGGCCATACAGAGACTACCTGGGGCAATGCAACCAATAGATCCGTTACCTGGCAGTGTGATGTGGACACCGACTCCGTCGTTTACGACAACGGGCTGGATGTAAAAGTCAAAACCGATGCCATTTTCGTGGGTCCGGATGCATCGACCACCGCCAAGCAGGAAATGACCAACATTACCAACAATGGGGATGGTATTTTCAACAACTCCACGTCCGTTGATGCATTGATCAACGCCCTGCTGGCAACCATTGCCGTTGCCGAGAAAGAACCCAACACCGTTTCAGCACCCGGTGTTGCGGTCAACCAGCTGAGCCGGTTCCAGCATCTGGACCAGCTGTACTATTCCGTGTTCCAGCCAGCCGCAACCGGTCTCTGGGAAGGCAACCTCAAGCGGTTCCTGCTGAAGGACAGCAAGGTGAAAGACTCACAGGAAGAAGACGCGGTTGATTCCTCAACCAAGTTCTTCAAACTGTCCGCCGACAGCTGCTGGGGTATTGCAGGTTCCTCCACCGAGCAGCCTGCCGGTTGCACAGGCTACACCGTGAATGACGGCAAGGATTCCACACTGGGCGGCATGCGCAGCAAGCTCGACATCGACAATCGCAACATTCTGACGACCACTGATGGGTCCTCCGTGGTGACTCTGGAGTCCCTGCGACTGGCTGACTCTGCGACATCGACCACCACAACCACATCGGCCGGCTATCTGGGCTACAGCTCTGCGTGCGCCAGCTCCACCGCACCGTACTGCAACGGCGCGCTGACTGCGCTGGGTGCCGACAACGCTGCCCAGATTGCCAGCTTCAACCAGCTGATCGACTGGGGCAAGGGCGAGCGGGCCACCGGCAACTTCAGCATGCTGGCATCCGACCCGCTGCACTCCCAGCCGGTGCTCGTCAACTATGGCTTTGAAGGTGATTCCGGTTCCGGAGCAACACGCCAGACCGCATTCGATGAGGCGCTGGCCGACGGTGCCAAGCAGGAGAACTACGTATTCTTCAGCACCAACGGTGGAGTCCTGCACGGTGTTGACGCCAATACCGGTGTAGAGAAATTCGCCTTCATTCCCAAGGAAATGCTGCCGCTGATTCCCAAGACCAAGAATGTTCCCACCTGGACCGGCGCAGCCAGCCGCACCTACGGTCTGGACAGTACCTGGGTGGCCTGGCGCCGGGATGCCAATGTCGACGGCGACATCAAGGACTCCAATGAATGGGCTTACCTGTATGGCGGCATGCGCATGGGCGGCAGCAACTACTACGCCCTGGATGTGACCGACATCGATTCGCCCACCATCGAGTGGACCATCAATGGCCCGCTGGCAGGCGGCTTCCTGACCACCACCGACAGCAGCAGCCGTACCGTTTACCGTCCGATTACGGTGGCCTCCGTGCCTAGCGGTGCCTATCGCTGGATGGGACAGACCTGGTCCAAGCCCGTGCTGGCGCGGATTGCGTTGAAGAGCGGCACTGCGGACGAAACCGGCCGTACCGTGCTCGTGTTCGGTGGCGGCTATGATCCGACCAACGAAACCCAGCCCTACCTGTCCGGCACAACAACAGTGACACCGGCATCCACCTTTGGCACAGACGCCTATGGCCATCAGCTGTATATCGTCGATGCCAAGACCGGTGACCTGCTGTTCTGGGCAGCGGGTGGAAGCGCAACCTATGGCACTGGCACCACCACCAGCGTCACCGAGTCGCCGACACTCACCGTTACCGACATGAAATACAGCATTACCGGTTCACCCACTCCGGTGGATCGCGACGGCGATGGCTACACCGACCTGATCTATTTCGCTGACCTCGGTGGGCAGGTGTTCCGCCTGGATCTCAAGAACAAGGGAACCAACAATGGCACCGGAACAACCTGCACCAGCTCCATCTCGTCCACCTGCAGCGATATGGTTCTGCGGGTAGCGAAAATCGCGAGCCTCGGCGAAGCCGATACCGCCTCCAGCATTGCGGATCAGCGCCGCTTCTTTGAAGCGCCTGGCGTCGGCATCCTGCAACGCCCTGGCGGCACACGCTACATGGGCGTGGCCATCGGATCAGGTAACCGGTCACACCCCGCCTACATTGGCACCCAGGACCGCATCTATGTGTTCGAGGACTCGACTGCACTCACCGCCAACCTTGGCAGCGTAGGCACCATTGCGGCACTCACGCACACGAACCTGGAGGATGTCACCGAATACGACTACGACGCAGTGGATCTTGCCACCTTTACCGGCAAGCAAGGCTTCTACATCGACGTGACCGAGACATCCGGAACCGGTGCAGACGGCGAGAAGATATTCTCCACTCCGCTGATCTTCCAGGGGCTGGTGTACCTGACCAGCTATATCCCGGAAACCGGTGTTTCCACCTCGTCAAACCAGTGCAGTCCGGGAACAGGCTCATCGTCACTGTACATATTCAACGTGTTCGATGGCCGCGCGCAGACAACCGATGCAGAAGATCTGCTGGATCGCACGGTGGAAGGAATCACCAGCACCATAACGGGTGACGTGCAGATCGTTTTCAACTCCGACGGCACTTCAACCATACTGGCCGGCACCTACGCAGAGGAGGCAGGTGCAAGTAACAAGGGTCTGCGCCGCACCCGCTGGTACGAAAATCCGCACTACTGAAACAGTTCCACCGGAACAAGGCAGGACCAGTCATCCGCAAGGAGGCTGGTCCTTTTTTTTGCGTCAATACTGCCCTGCAGAATATTTCTCCCGTCCGTCGCCGGGACTGCTGTAATGCAGCGTCCTGAGCAAGCGATGCCCCACAGGCAAAGCCGGGCACTCAGCAGACCCGACTGCATTCAGACTGATACAGCGCAGGGCCATGACCGGAGCGGTGGGACGTGATGGTGGCGTGGGATGCACCACAAAAAAAATCGCGGCGCTGGGGTTGCCCAAAGCCGCGATGTTATTCAGATGTGTGTGACAGGTCTTGCTTGGAAGGGCGGATAAATTACCAGGCCGGGTCTGTACCAAAAGCACAGTCATCATCGCTGGCGCTTTCAGTTGAAATGCAGGTCTGGCCCGCCTGGTTGATCATCATGATTTCCACCTCTCCACTGTCACCATCCTGGGCATCGGTAGAGGCGGCCTTGAGAACATAGGTTGTGGCAGTGGGTGTTCCATCCAGACTCAGGTTGTATTTGATGGTGCCGGAATCCGGTGAGCGGCTGCTGACCGTGTCAGTTGATGCAGTGCCGGCCGTAGCGCCAGCATAGGACAAAGAGACAGCCTTGAGACGATCCATGTTCGCTGCAGCAGCCGTCAACGCAGCCTGCGCCTCAGTCCGCGCCGTATTGCGCACGGAGTTCTGGTAAGACGGATATCCCAGCGCCGCGATAATGGCCACAATGGCCACCACAACCAAAAGTTCTATTAAAGTGAAGCCTTTATACCGGGGGCCGACTAACATGACGAGCGTCCTCTTCTGGATGGTATTTTGTACAAGGATAGCTCCCCAATCCCCTTTCCGACAGCTTGAACGGTGTGCGCTCCATCCCAGGCCGGATAACCAGACTGGCCTTGCCCCCAACCTGGAGGAATCTACTGCCAGCCCCTCTTACCTCAACTCCTTAGGCATGGAGAACACAATGTTCTCCTCCCGCCCTTTCAACTCTTCCGGCGTGGCACCGCCCCACTCCTTCAACCGGTTCACCACCCGCGACACCAGTTCTTCCGGCGCGCTGGCCCCGGCAGTGAGACCAATCACCTTCACCCCATCCAGCCAGCCTTTCTGCAGCTGGTCCGGATCATCCACCAGATAAGCCCGGGCACCGCAGCGCTCCGCCAGTTCCCGCAGCCGGTTGGAATTGGAACTGTTGGGCGACCCCACCACGAACACTACATCGGTTTCCAGCGCCAGCGTTTTCACCGCGTCCTGACGATTCTGCGTGGCGTAACAGATGTCGTCCTTGCGCGGCCCCCTGATCTGCGGGAAGTGCTGGCGCAGCGCATCGATGATCGCCGCCGTGTCATCCACCGACAGCGTGGTCTGCGTAACGTACGCCAGTTTGGCTTGATTCTTCACCGGCAGATTCGGCACATCCGCTACCGTTTCCACCAGATAAATGTCACCGCCGAACGACTTGTCGTACTGGCCCATGGTGCCTTCCACTTCCGGATGGCCTTCATGTCCGATCAGCACGCACTCCATGCCGTCACGGGAATAACTCATCACTTCCATGTGCACCTTGGTGACCAGCGGGCAG
>CAZBII010000043.1:0-29669 GCA_964491665.1 uncultured Moraxellaceae bacterium | reverse complement strand
CCCAGGTCTTCCTCGATGCGCAGCAGCTGGTTGTACTTGGCAACGCGGTCGGAGCGACACAGGGAACCGGTCTTGATCTGGCCGGCTGCCGTTGCCACCGCCAGATCCGCAATGGTGGAATCCTCGGTTTCGCCGGAACGGTGGGAAATCACGGCGGTGTAGCCGGCTGCCTTGGCCATGCTGATGGCGTCGAGGGTTTCGGTCAGGCTGCCGATCTGGTTGAACTTGATCAGGATGCTGTTGGCGATGCCCTTCTCGATGCCTTCCTTCAGGATCTTGGTGTTGGTCACGAACAGGTCGTCGCCCACCAGCTGGATTTTGCTGCCCAGTTTGTCGGTGAGGATCTTCCAGCCGGCCCAGTCGCTTTCGTCCTGACCGTCTTCGATGGACACGATCGGATAGCGGTTGCACAGGTCGGCGAGGTAATCAGCAAAACCGGCGGAATCCAGGGTCTTGTTGTCACCGCCCAGCACGTATTTGCCATTCTTGTAGAACTCGGACGACGCGCAGTCCAGGGCCAGGGTGATGTCGACGCCGGGCTTGTAGCCGGCTTTTTCGATGGCCTGCATGATCACCGCCAGCGCTTCCTCGTTGGAAGACAGGTTCGGGGCGAAACCGCCTTCGTCACCCACCGCTGTGTTCAGGCCCTTGGCCTTCAGAACCGCTTTCAGCGAGTGGAAGATTTCCGCGCCGTAACGCAGCGCTTCGCGGAAGGTGGGTGCACCCACCGGCTGGATCATGAACTCCTGGATGTCGACGTTGTTGTCGGCATGGGCGCCGCCGTTGATGATGTTCATCATCGGCACAGGCATGGTGTAGGGGCCGGCCTTGCCGTCGATCATTTCGGAGATGTGCTGGAACAGCGGCATCACCTTGTGCACGGCCGCAGCTTTGGCGGTGGCCAGCGACACAGCCAGGATGGCGTTGGCGCCGAATTTGGATTTGTTCTCGGTACCGTCGGCGTTGATCATCATCTGGTCGATCAGGCGCTGCTGGGTCGCGTCCTTGCCCTTGAGCAGGTTGAAGATGTCCTTGTTGGCGAATTCAACCGCTTTCAGAACACCCTTGCCAAGGTAGCGGCTCTTGTCGCCGTCGCGCAGTTCGAGGGCTTCGCGGGAGCCGGTGGACGCGCCCGACGGAGCACAGGCAGTGCCAGCCGCGCCGGATTCGAGAATCACGTCCGCTTCGATGGTGGGATTGCCACGGGAGTCGAGGACTTCACGGGCACGGATTTGGGCGATCTTGGACATTGTAAGGATGTCTCCTGTGGTGACTTGTGTGGCTTTCAGATTGAAAACGGTTTGAAGCGGACTGGAAAATCAGTGCGTATCCAGCTTGTCGAAACTTTTTACCAGACTGTCGATGGCTTTCACCCGCGCCAGGAACGGCTCGAGCTTGTCGAGACGCAGTGCGCACGGACCATCGCATTTGGCCTTGTCCGGATCGGGATGTGCTTCCAGGAACAGTCCCGCCAGACCCTGCGACATGCCCGCCAGGGCCAGTTCGGTCACCTGCGCGCGCCGGCCGCCGGCTGCTTCCGCCAGTCCGCCCGGCATCTGCAGCGAGTGGGTCACGTCGAAAAACACCGGTGCGCCGAACTCCTTCATGATGCCGAAGCCGAGCATGTCCACGACCAGATTGTTGTAGCCGAAGCTGGAGCCGCGCTCGCACAGGATGACCTTGTCGTTGCCCGCCTCTTCGCACTTCTTGATGATGTGCTTCATTTCGCGGGGCGCCAGAAACTGCGCTTTCTTCACGTTGATGATGGCGCCGGTTTTGGCCATGGCCACCACCAGATCGGTCTGCCGCGACAGAAACGCCGGCAGCTGGATGATGTCGCACACTTCCGCCACCGGCGCGGCCTGATACGGCTCGTGCACGTCGGTGATGATGGGCACGCTGAAGGTCTTTTTGATCTCTTCAAAGATCTTCAGGCCTTCATCCAGACCGGGACCGCGATAGGAATTGATCGAGGAGCGGTTGGCCTTGTCGAACGACGCCTTGAATACGTAGGGAATGCCGAGCTTTTCCGTGACACGAACGTAGCTCTCTGCCACCTGCATCGCCATGTCGCGGGATTCCAGCACGTTCATGCCGCCGAACAGCACGAATGGCAGTTCGTTGCCCATGCGGATCTTGCCCAGCTCCAGGATTTTTTGCGCTGTGACCTGTTGTGCGTGTGCGCTCATGGGCAGCTCCTAGCGTTGATCCTTGTGCGCTTTCGCGGCCTTCACGTAACCGGTGAACAGCGGATGGCCGTCGCGGGGCGTGGAGGTGAATTCGGGGTGGAACTGGCAGGCGACAAACCAGGGATGCGCCGGCACTTCGATCATTTCCACCAGGGTGCCGTCCATGGAACGGCCCGCCACCCTCAGCCCGGCCTTTTCCAGCTCCGGCACGTATCTGTTGTTCACTTCATAGCGGTGACGGTGACGCTCGGAAATCACGTCCTTGCCGTACAGCTCGCGGGACAGGCTGCCGCCGACGAGTTTGCAGTCCTGCGCACCCAGACGCATGGTGCCGCCCAGATCGGAATTCTCGTTGCGGGTTTTCACCGAGCCGTCTTCGTCGATCCATTCGGTGATCAGGCCCACCACCGGGGTGCGGGCCTGCTTGTTGAATTCGCTGCTGTGGGCGTCGGTCAGGCCGGCCATGTTGCGGGCGTATTCGATCACCGCCAGCTGCATGCCCAGGCAGATGCCCAGATAGGGCACGCCGTTTTCACGGGCATAACGGATCGCGGCGATCTTGCCTTCGGTGCCGCGCTTGCCGAAACCGCCGGGCACCAGGATGCCGTCGTATTTCGCCAGCTTTTCCACGCCGTCGCGCTCGATGTCTTCGGAATCCACGTAATTGATGATGACCTTGGTGCGGGTCTGGATGCCGGCGTGCAGCAGCGCTTCGTTCAGGGACTTGTAGGCGTCCGCCAGATCGGTGTACTTGCCGACCATGGCGATGTTCACTTCATGCTGCGGGTTGAGCTGGGCGTCCACCACGCGGGTCCACTCGGACAGGTCCGCCGGGCCGCATTCCAGCCGCAGTTTTTCCACCACGAAATCATCCAGGCCCTGGGCATGCAGCACAGAGGGGATCTTGTAGATGGTGTTCACGTCCTGCAGGGCAATGACCGCGCGGCGTTCGACGTTGGTGAACAGCGCGATCTTGTCGAGGGAGGAATCGGGGATCTTGTGATCCGAGCGGCACAGCAGCACGTCCGGTTGCAGGCCGATGGAGCGCAGTTCCTTTACCGAATGCTGGGTGGGCTTGGTCTTGGTCTCGCCCGCCGTGTCGATGTAGGGCACCAGGGTCAGGTGAATGAACACCGAGTTGCTGGAGCCCAGTTCCACGCGCAGCTGGCGCACCGCTTCCAGGAACGGCTGGGATTCGATGTCGCCCACCGTGCCACCGATTTCGACGATCAGGACGTCGACGCCCAGGTCGCTGTTGACGATGCGGCTCTTGATTTCGTCGGTGATGTGGGGGATGACCTGGATGGTGGCACCCAGGTAGTCACCGCGGCGCTCTTTCTCGATGACGTCGAGGTAGATGCGGCCGGAGGTGAAGTTGTTCTTCCGGGTCATGGTGTTACGAATGAAGCGCTCGTAATGGCCCAGGTCCAGGTCGGTTTCGGCGCCGTCGTTGGTGACGAAGACTTCGCCGTGCTGGTACGGACTCATGGTGCCCGGATCGACGTTGATGTACGGGTCCAGTTTCATCATGGAGACCTTGAGCCCGCGTGCTTCCAGAATAGAGGCCAGTGAGGCGGCTGCGATTCCCTTGCCCAGGGAAGACACAACACCACCCGTCACAAAAATGTATTTTGTCATCGACGTACCAGTGTGAGCGGAGAATGGAAACAGGTTGCGCGAGAGGCCAGACGGAAATTGGCCGAACTCAGGATGGGAGGCAAGTTTAACCGATCAGGGCGCCTGACTCAACGCGAGGGCGGCGGTTGCCAGTCCAGCCACACTGCGTCGTCGAGAGACTGCGGCGCAAACCCGGCGCAGGCGAACAGGCCCGGCAGGCCGGCAATCTCTTCATTTATATACAGGATCGGCCAGTGGTCGCGCCACCAGGGGGGGACCGAGCAGTCCTGCAGCCATTGTTTGAGAGAACGGGTGTGACGGCCGGCGGGTTTGACCTGCTCTCCGCCCTGACGAAAGCGCAGGCTGAGCGGACCGGCCTGCAGGGCGGTGCGGGAGAATGCGGTGCCCTGACCAGGGGTGATGGTGAGTTGGCCGGGAATGGGCAGGTCGGGGCTGTGCGCAGCGAGGATGTCCAGCGTAACCGGCAAGGGCTGCTGCGGTGGCGGCGGCAGGACCGGCACACAGTAGATTGCCCCGCGATAACGGCGCAGGGCCTGTCCGCCCCAGAGAATTTCCGGCTGCGCGTCCGCCGGCGCCGGGATCACTTCGTCCAGCACCCGCTGCAGTTGCGCTTCGCTGGGCAGAGTGGCGCCCTGCTGCCTCAGCCAGTAGCGGATCAGGTTGCGGGCGCGGTGTGCGGTCAGCGGCCGGATGCGGTCCAGCGGCAGGGCATTGTCCGGCGCCGGCGGGCCCAGATCCAGCTGCGCCAGTTCATCCAGCAGACCGGCGGATTCCCGACTCAGGCGGGCCGAGCGGGCCAGGGTCTGGTTCAGCTGCGGCCAGCGGGTGCGCAGTTGCGGCAGGGCTTCGTTGCGGAGGAAATTGCGCTCGAACTGGCTGTCGCTGTTGGAAGGGTCGTCGATCCAGGGCAGGTTCTGCCGGCGGGCGTACTGTTCCAGCGCGGCACGGTCGGTTTCCAGCAGTGGGCGGACGATGGTCAGGCCGTTCTGCCGGCTGACCGCTCCCATCCCCCCCAGCCCCAGCGGACCACTGCCCCGCAGCAGGCGCTGCAGCAGGGTCTCCACCTGATCATCGCGGTGGTGGGCCAGCAGCAGCACGTCACCAGGCCGAACATGGCACCGGAAGGCAGCGTAACGGGCGTCGCGGGCGGACTGTTCCAGGCTGGCGGCGGCGCGATCCACTTGAATGACTTCTGCCTGGAAGGGAATCTGCCACTGGCAACACAGGGCTTCGCAGCTCTGCTGCCAGGAATCGGCGTGGGATTGCAGTTGATGATTGACGTGCAGGGCGAGCAGACCAGTGGCGGGATGTTGCTGCTGCCACTGCCGCGCCAGATGCAGCAGCACCGTGGAATCCAGCCCGCCGCTGAAACCGATGACGAGCCGTTGGGGAAAAGCAGACCCCGGCACTGCGGCCAGGGTCTGTTCGATCGCGGTCTCGATCAGGGTTGCATCCATTTCATGCCCGTTTGCGCCGGACGATCGCAATGACGATCACCAGCAGGGTGAGAAGCAGGGGTACCCCGGCAATATTGATCAGCTTCAGTTTGAAGTCCAGCTTCTCGATGTCCTGGTTCAGCTGGTGCTGCACGTCGCGCAGCTGCTTGCGGATCTGCAGCTTCTCCTGCTGGAACTTCAGCAGGTCGGACTGCATTTCCGGCGTCAGGGTGATCATGGTGCCGTCGTCGCCCTGCTTCTGCTGCAGTTCCGCCAGCTTGCCCTCGATTTCCTGCAGACGCGCGTTCAGCGATTCCTGCACCTGCTGGAACGAGGTTTCCGCCTGCCGCTGCATATCCTGCACCACGGTGAAGGGGCGGAAGAAGCGGCCACGGCCGCGGATGCCGATCAGGTCGGCGCTGCCGGACAGCACGTCGACGCTGTTGAAGAAGAAGTCGCCATTGTCGGCAAACGGTTGCATTACCTGCTGGCCGAACAGCTGGTGCACCTGCACCCAGAGGCGGTCGGACAGCACATCGGTGTCCGCCACGATTACCACGTTGATCGGCTTCTGCGAGGTTTTCAGATATTCGTCGTCAGCCTTTTTCTCAGCCGGTTTTGCGGCGTCCTTGTCCGCTGCGTCCGGCTTGCTCTCGGACTGCGGCACGCCATCGGGGAACGCGCTCGGCACTTCGCCGGTCACCCGCGCCGCCAGCACATATTGCTCGCCAGTGGGTGCAAAGCCCTGCACCAGATCACGCGGGTCCTGCATCATGGCCAGTTTCTCCACGCCAATCGGCATGGCGTATTCGGAACTCTGCATGATCGGCTCGAAGGTGGTTTTGGCATCCTTCGCGTGCTGCAGGAATCCGGCGCTGGACAGGTGCAGCGTTTCCAGCTTGCTGACGATCATGTTGTCGCGCGCCAGATTGCGGTCGCTCAGCTGCAGGATCGCCAGATGCCGCACCGGTTCACGTCCCTGCCCCATGCCCACCTGCAACGCCAGCTGCGCGTCGCCGATGAATTTCATCTTGTCGTATTCCACGCCCCAGGCCTTGAACAGCTTGCCCAGATCCGAACCCTTGTCCGGCGAGCCCATGGCACGGTCCTGCTCGGCAAACGGATCGACGAAAATCAGCGCGTGGCCACCGCGCAGCACATACTGGTCGATGGCGAACTGCATGGCGTCGGACAGCATTTTCGGATGGATCACCAGCAGCAGCTGATAATCCGTGGGGCTGATTTCCTGCTCGGTGCCGGTGAGTTTTTCCACCTCGAACAGCTGCTCCAGCTGGGCAATGGCCGCCCAGGGCTGCGACGGCTGGCGCATCATCATGTCGAAGCCGCCGCCCTGCACTTCCAGATCGCTGATCAGCGCGATCTTCGGCTTGTGCTGCTGGCTGACCTGATACACCAGTTTGGCGATGTCATACTCGAGGAATTCCTGCCGGTCCGGCTGGAACGCGGCAATCACTTCCGTGCGTGGTTCTTCTGCCGTTTCTTCTTTTTTCTCCTCATCCTTTTTCGCCGCCGGCTGCACCTGCGCCGCCAGACCGAAGAACACCTTGTCGCCGCCGACGCCGGTGTTGATCGACTGCAGACCAAACGCCGCCGCGCGATCCTCGTCTTCCGAGAACGGCTCGGGATCGATCACATGCAGTTTCAGCTTGCCATTGGAGGCCAGTTCAAATTCCTCCAGCAGTTCACGCACCTGCTTGGCATAGGCGCGCCAGCCCTGCGCGTCGCGGGTGGCTTCCTGCGAAAAATAAAAATACAGATCCACCGGCTGCGGAATGTCGCGCACGATTTTCTTGCTGCCATCCGACAGCGTGTAGAGATTGCCTTCGGTGAGATCGAAGCGTTTGCCCTTGAACAGCCAGTCGGTGAACAGGGTGGAAAACAGCACCACCAGAGCCAGCAGGATCAGGCCAGCGCCGGAAAACCATTTATTGATTCGCATCGCGTCGGCTCCTTCTCAATTCGCTTTTTTCATGTCGATGACAATGGCGTTCGCCAGCAGCCAGCCACCGATCAGGAAGACAAAATAAAACAGGTCGCGCAGGTCGAGCACACCCTTGGCGATGGAGTTGAAATGGGTGATGTAGCTGAGCGCCGCGATGGATGTGGTGACGGATTCCGGCATCCACTCGGGGAACCAGCCCTGCACCATTTCCATGCCGCTGACCATGAACAGGAAGCACACCACCACGCTGATGATGAAGGCGATGACCTGGTTCTTGGTGGTGGCGGAAATGCACGCGCCAATCGCCAGCAGACCGCCAGCCATCAGCCAGCTGCCCACGTAACTGGCGATGATCACGCCGTTGTCGGGATCGCCCAGATAATTCACCGTGATCCAGATCGGAAACGTCAGCGCCAGCGCAATGCCAGTGAAAATCCACGCCGCCAGGAATTTACCCAGCACCATGTCACGCAGGGTGATCGGCAACGTCATCAGCAGTTCCAGCGTGCCGCTCTTGCGTTCCTCCGCCCACAAGCGCATCGACAGCGCCGGCACCAGGAACAGATACAGCCACGGGTGATAGGCGAAAAAGCCGCGCAGATCGGCCTGCCCGCTCTGGAAAAAGGCGCCGAAGAAAAAGGTGAAGGAACCCGCCAGCACCAGAAAGATCAGGATGAACACATACGCCAGCGGCGTGGCAAAGTAGCTGGCCAGTTCGCGTTTCAGAATCACAAGCAGATTATTCATCACGCCACCTCACGGGTAATGTCGCGGAACACTTCGTCCAGACGGCCGCGCTCCACATGCAGTTCGCGCACCTGCCACTGGTGTTGCTGGATGGCATTGTTCACCACTTCGAACAGTTGCTGGCCCGGCTTGGGGAATACCAGCAGCGTGTGGTTGTCGCCGGCTTCCACATGATCCACCTGCGGCAGCGCGGACAGCACCTGCTGGGCGTTGCTGGCATGCTCCAGCCCCAGCGTCACGGCACCGTGATAGCGCGAGCGGGCTTCCAGCTGCGCCGGCGTGCCGTCCGCCAGAATGCGGCCACCGGCAATGATGATCGCGCGGGTACAGACGGCGGAGACTTCTTCAAGAATGTGGGTGGACACGATGACGATCTTGTCCTTGGACAGGTTCTGAATCAGGTTGCGCACTTCGTGCTTCTGGTTGGGATCGAGGCCGTCGGTGGGTTCGTCGAGAATCAATACCTGCGGATCGTGGATGATGGCCTGGGCCAGACCGACGCGGCGCTTGAAGCCTTTGGACAGGGTTTCGATGGGCTGGTTGAGCACCTTGTCCAGCTGCAGGGCGTGCTGGCAGCGCTCGATGCGGGCCGCCAGTTCCGCGCCCCGGTAACCGCGCACCTGGCCGATGAAGCGCAGGAACTGCAGCACGGTCATATCGCCGTAACTGGGGGCCCCTTCCGGCAGATAGCCGATCAGTTTCTTGGCCTGCACCGGATGCTGGGTGACATCGTGGCCCATGATGGTCACCTGCCCGGACGTAGGGGCCAGAAAGCCGGTGATCATTTTCATGGTGGTGGACTTGCCGGCGCCGTTCGGGCCCAGAAAGCCCAGCACTTCGCCCGGCGACACCGTGAACGACAGGCCATTCACCGCCGTGAAATGGCCGAATTTCCTGGTCAGATTATCGATCTTGATCATGGTGGTTCCTTTCCCGAAATCCCTGCCTGCGACCGCATATGGTCCTGTGCTCGATCAGGGTGGGCGGCAGGCAGGGGTGACTGAAGCAAAAAATTCCGCTGGTTGGACCGGTCGCGGCCCGTTTGGTTCGCCGGCCGGAACAGGGAATGCGCACTATAGAAACCGCCCCGATCCTTTTCAAGATCAATTCCGGATCAATGATTTGTTTACCCCGCCGCGCGGCTTTTGCCTCCAACAGGCATTGGCATTAGACTTCGCCCCACCCCGCAATCACCCGCAAAAGGCTGTGCAATGACGCGCTGGTTAGGTCTCGATCTTCTCTTTATATGGCTGGTCCGCAAATTCCTGTTCCTGATGGTGCGCACCCAGGTGCAGCCGGACGACGTCCGCCACCTCAATATCGATCCCGCCAAGCCGGTCTGCTATGTGCTGAAGAACAAGTCGCTGTCGGACTATCTGGTGGTGGATCAGGAGTGCCGCAACCTGGGCCTGCCCCGCGCCGGCAACCGGCTGCAGGTGGACAGCTTCGCCCAGCGGACGTCACTGCTGCACCTGGCCGAAAGCAGCTGGTTCTGGCAGCGCAACAAGATGCAGCGCCAGTCGAAGAAACTGATGGCCATGGTGGACTGGCTGGAGCAGAACCCGCAGCAGGATATCCAGCTGGTGCCGGTGTCGGTGTTCTGGGGCCGCGCGCCCGACCGCGAGAATTCCATCTTCAAGATCCTGTTTTCCGACAGCTGGGGTGTGCCCGGCTTCTTCCGCAAGCTGTTCATCATATTCGCCCAGGGCCGGCAGACGCTGGTGTATTTTGCCGAGCCCATTTCCGTGCGCGCGGTGTTGACCGAAGGTCTGCCCAAGGAACGCACCGCCCGCAAGATTTCCCGCGTGCTGCGCACCCACTTCCGCCGTCTGCGCGAGGCGGTGATCGGCCCCGACCTGTCACACCGCCGCACGCTGGTAAACGCGATCCTGCGCCAGCCCGGCGTGGCCGCCGAAATCGAGGCGGAAACCCGCCGCAACAAGGTCACTTACAAGAAAGCCTTCGACACCGCGCGCGGATATGCCGGAGAAATTGCCGCCGACTATTCCCATGCGGTGATCCGCCTGTATCTGCTGGTGCTGACCTGGCTGTGGAACAAGCTTTACGACGGCGTGCAGGTGTACGGTCTCGACCGCCTGCAGAAAGTGGCGAAGGACAACGAAATCATTTACGTGCCGTGCCACCGCAGCCACATCGATTACCTGCTGATGTCGTATGTGCTGTACGTGAATGGTCTGGTGCCGCCGCACATCGCCGCCGGCGTGAACCTGAACATGCCGGTGGTGGGACCGATCCTGCGGCGCGGCGGTGCCTTCTTCATGCGTCGCAGCTTCAAGGGCAACCGCCTCTACTCCGCCGTGTTCAACGAATATCTCAACATGGTGTTCGACCGCGGTTTCTCGGTGGAATATTTCATCGAGGGTGGACGCAGCCGCACCGGCCGCCTGCTGGAACCCCGCCCCGGCATGCTGAACATGACCGTGCGCAGTTTCCTGCGCACCCAGCGCCGCAACTTCGTCTTCATCCCCGTGCATTTCAGCTATGAAAAAGTGCTGGAAGGCGGCACCTACCTGGGCGAACTGCACGGCAAGAAAAAGAAGAAAGAAAGCGTGATGGACATCTTCCGCACGCTCCGCCAGATCAAGGGCACCTTCGGCCGCGTGCATGTGAACATCGGCGAGCCGATTCACCTGAACAACCTGCTGACGAACGTCGCGCCGGACTGGCGCACGCTGCAGTATGACGACGCCAATCCGCCGGCCTGGCTGGGCGAATCGGTGAACGATCTGGGCAATAGCATCATCACCCACATCAACAACGCGGCGGTGATCAACCCGGTGAACCTGCTGAGCCTGACCCTGCTGTCCACCTCCAAACTGGCGATGGATGAACAGGCGCTGGCGCAGCAGCTGGATTTCTATCTCACCTTCCTGCGCCGCATTCCGTATTCCAACATTGCCGTGGTGCCCAACATCACCGGCGCCGACATCATTGCCTACTGCGAGCGGCTGGAAATCCTGCAGCGGCAGAAGCATCCGCTGGGTGACGTGCTGCGGCTGGAAGAAGACAAGGCGATGTTGATGACGTACTACCGCAACAACATCATCCACATGTTCGCGCTGCTGTCGCTGCTGGCGTGTCTGGTGCAGAGCAACCGCCGTCTGACGCGGGAAACGCTGACCCGTCTGGCGCAACAGCTGTATCCGTTCATGCAGACCGAGCTGTTCATTCACTGGCAGGAACAGGATCTGCCGGAATTCGTGCAGCGCTGCGTGGAGCTGCTGCTGGAAGCGGGCTATCTGCAGGGCAACGAAACCGAAGTGTGGGCGCCGGATGCCCGCAGCGCCGAGAGCATGCATCTGGCGATTCTGGCGGATACCGTCAAGCAGTCGCTGGAGCGTTTCTACATCACGGTGGAAATCCTGCTGAAATTCGGCCCCGGCGTGTTGAAACGCGCGCAGCTGGAAAACGTCTGCACCCTGCTGGCCCAGCGCATGTCACTGCTGCACGAATTCAGCGGCCCGGAATTTTCCGACAAGGCCCTGTTCAAGAACTTCATCCAGGCGCTGCTGAAAAACGGCACGCTGTGGATCGACGACAACGGTCTGCTGGCCTATGGCGATTCGCTGCGCCAGTCACACGAGGACACGCACTCGCTGCTGGGCGCCGATGCACGGGAAAGCATTCTGCAGATCGCCGGTCTGGATCTGGAGAAGGAAGTGCCGGAAGTGAAAGAAAAGGACAAATAAACCGCGGCGTCACACCACGTAGACATCGAACCGGCTACTTTTGCCCAGCAACTGGTAGCCGGGTTTTCGCCCGCCGATCATCTCCGCCTTGCGCGGCCGTTTCACCACCACCCGCTTGCGCGCCTTGTGCAGCGCCAGTTCCAGCAATTCAACAGCATCGTCGTCATCGCCCACCACGGCGCGGAAAATCCGCATTTCCTTTTTCACCAGCGCCGATTTTTCCCGCTCGGGAAACATGGGATCGACGCAGATCACATCGGGGCGCTCAGACTCCGGCAGATCACGCAGATAATCATGGGCGCTGCCGACATGAGTGCGAATGCGCGTGCAGACTGCTGCGGTGTCAGCGTCGTGCGCGGCGCGCTCCAGACCATCCAGCAGCAGACAGGCAATCGCCGGATTGCGCTCCAGCAATGTCACTTTGAACCCGGCCGCCGCCAGCAGAAAACCGTCGCGCCCCAGACCGGCGGTGCAGTCGAGCACGCTGAGCGTTTCCTTGCTGCGCCCCGCCACTGCCTTCACGATCATTTCATGCTGGAAGCGCTGGCTGCGAAAGCCGGTCTTGCCGTGCAGAAAGTCCACCTGGATGGGCAGCCCGACCTCGCGCTCGGCGGGCCGCAGCTGGATGGCGCCGTCCTGCCATTCCAGCACGGCTTCCACTTCTGCAGCGTCATCAGTCGCCGACCAGTGGCCACACAGCAAATCTGGCGCAATCCCCAGCTGCTGCAAACGCGCGCGCAGTTCGGGCTGGTCCAGGGCAATCCAGGCAGGCTTGGATTCAGACATAAGAAAATCGCATGGGAAATTCGCTCGGCGGAAAAATCAGATCAGCGCCGCTTTATAGCACGTTGGCTGGTCAGGCGAACACATCAACCGAGCCGAGGAATTCGCTCTTGCCGGTGATGGTGTTACCCAGATGCTGGTTGGCGCTGTAGGTGTTGAGGGCGCGCTGGCGTGAAGCGGGCAGATCGCTGCGCTCAGGGAACGGATAATACTGGGGGCCGCGCTGGGTGGACGAGGACCGTCCGGTGGCGATGACTTCGCGGCTGCGTTCGGTAGCGCCCTTACCGGCAGAACTGCTGCCAGACTGCGCCACCTGCACGTCGGCATCAATGATTTCCGGCTGGCGCTGACGCCGCAGTTTTTCCTGCTCACCCGCCACATTCCGGGCGTCCTGACGCTGCAACTCGCGCACATACTGCGGGTTGCTGCTCAGCGACTGGGAATAGGGGTTGCCGATTTTCATGACGCGTGCGAACTGTCCTGTTACTGCCGGTTTGAACCGAAACCAGATTGATAAAGTATAGACGGTGTGCCTTGATCGGCGACGGTATCAACAACCGTCAGACCGCCCCTGAAAAATCAGCCGCTTGGACGAACCGGCGGGCAACCAAAACCGTTTCGGTTATGGCGCGGGATCGGCCGGCAGCTCCGTCACCCCATAGCCATCGGCAAATTCCGCTGGCATGCGTTTGGGCTTGCCGGAGTCGATCTCGACGCACACCCAGTGGGTCTGGCCGCGCAGCGCCGTCACGCCATCTTTCGGCCGGATCAGCTGATAGCGCCGCGTCACCGACAGCTTGCGGTCGTTGCCGACAATCCAGGTGCCCAGCAGGAGTTCGTCGCCGGCAAAAGTGGCGGCAAGATAATCGATTTCATGGCGCCGTGCCACCAGCGCCCGGTTCAATTTGCGATACAGTTCCCAATCCAGTCCCAGCGATTGCGAGTGTCCCCACGCCACCTTTTCCAGCCACTCCAGATACACCACGTTATTGGTGTGTCCCATGATGTCGATATGATCCTGCGTGACCGTAATCGGCAGCACAAACGGCGCGGGCAAATCCCAGTTCTGCGAGGGAACCAGTGACAAAAGCGGGCTGGAATCGGTTTGTGACATGGGCAGTATCCAGTGGCAGAAAAGCGTTCAGCTGGCGGTGCGCGGCGCGGATTTCACCGCCACATCATTGCGCAGATAGACGGGCACCACCTGCTCGGCACCGATGGTTTCGCCCCGCTGCCACTTCTGGCTGGCGATGGGCAGCAGATCGCGGGCATGGGGCAACAACGCGGAATCGCACTGCTCGAGCGGGCCGGTCTGCTGCTCCAGCAGAGCACGGTGAATCCAGCCACTGCCGGCGCCGCACCAGCCAGCTTCCTGCGTAATCGCCGCCGCCTGTTGCACGGCAGCAGGCACACACACGCACTCGCGCCCCACCAATTCCAGCGCGCCAGCGGCATTCACCCGGTAACTGCCCCAGTACACCTCGCCCATGCGCGCATCGAATGCAGCGTGGATTTTCTGCCAGCCGAACTCGCGCACCGCGCGCTGCGCCAGCCCCGCCAGCGACGACACCGGAATCACCGGCAGATCCGCGCCAAACGCCAGCCCCTGCACGGTGCCCGCCGCGATGCGCAGACCGGTAAACGATCCGGGGCCGCAGCCAAAGCAGAGCGCGTCCAGCTGCGCCAGTTTCAGACCGGCTTCTGCCAGCACCTCGTCCACCATCGGCAGGATCAGTTCGGCATGCTTGCGCGGCTGGTCGGTGAAACGGAACAGGGTCTGCGCGCCGAACTGCAGGGCAACCGAGCAGGCTTCGGATGAGGTGTCGATGGCGAGCAATGTGGGCATGGTGGGCGACATGGGCGGTCCTCGTCAGGGGCGGACATTATCGCAATTGGCGTCGGCGCTGTCTTGGGTGCCGGTGTCTGCCAGCAGCAGGCCCTGTTCCGCGAGAAACGTCTGCACACCGGCAAATGATGATGCCACGGGCACCGGCGGCAGACTGGCCAGAAAGCGCTGGCCGTAAGGCTTGCGCAGCAGACGGGTGTCACCCACCAGCATCAGGCCGCGATCCTCTGCCGAACGCAGCAGACGGCCAATGCCCTGGCGCAAACGGGTGATCGCCTGCGGCACCATGTAGTCGTTGAACACATGCTGCCCCTGCTGCGCCGCCATGAATTTCCACGCCAGCGACAGAATGTCGTCCGGCGGCGCAAACGGCAGCTTGTCGATGGCAATGCAGCGCAGCGCGGCTCCGCTCACATCAATGCCTTCCCAGAAACTGCCGGTGGCCAGCAGCAGGCTTTGATCGTCCTGGCGAAACTGCTGCAACAACTGCTGGCGGTGACTGCCCGGCAGATGCACCAGCATCCGCCGCGACGTGCGCCCTGCCAGCAACTGCGCGGCGGCCTGCAGCGCCTCGTGACTGGAGAACAGCAGCAGCATGCCGCCATCCAGCGCATTCGCCACCGCCAGCACCTGCTCGATCCACGCCGCCATGAACTGTTCGTCCGCCGGCTCCGGCAATGATTCCGGAATCCACAGCAACGCCTGCCGCGCATAATCCGGCTCGCCGGCAAACTGGCGCACCTGCAGCTCCGGCAGATCCAGAATCCGTTTGAACCAGTTAAAGGAATTATCCACCGCCAGTGTGGCGGAAATGAAAATCCAGCTGGCCTGTGTCGCCGCCAGACTGGCAAACGGCGATTGCACGCGACCAGCAATCAGACGCAGATGCTGTCCGCTGTTGTCCGCCTGCAATACGGATTCTGCCGTGATCGCATGACCCAGCATGCTGCGCCACGCCTGCAACTGTTCCAGCTGCGGCTGCAGATTGGTTTGCGCGATCTGCACCTGGCGCAAGCCGGCATCCAGCGTCATCAGCAATTTCAGCAGGGGTAACAGGCTGGTGGACGCAATCGGCAGCAGGGTTTCAGTTGCATTCTGCTGCACCTGTTCGCGAATTTTGTTCCACAGCGTTTCCAACTGATGCAGGCCGGACTTCAAGCCGGGAAACAGGCCGAAGTGCTCCTTGCAACTGGCCCGCACCTGCCGCAGCCAGCGCTGCAGACGATAACCGTCCAGCATTTCGGTATTGAAACGCACCAGCATGTCGGGCAACTGATGCGCCTCATCGACAATCACCGTGTCCACCACCGGCAGCAGCGCACCCATGCCTTTTTCAAACAGGCGGTTATCGCTCAGCAACAGGGTGTGATTGATCAGCAGCACTTCGGCCGCTGCCGCACGGTTTCGCGCCTGCTGGAAATAACACTGCTCGAAGCGGGAACAGCGCTGGCCAATGCACTGGTCCGCGGTCACCGTGAGATGCCGGGTGGCCGACGCGCGCTCGGCATCGGGCAGCGGCAACGAATTGATTTCCCCGGTGCGACTTTGCTGCAAACCGATGCTGATCGTCTGCCACTGCTCCTGCACCCAGCGCTCGCCGTGCTGCAATTTTTCTTCCAGCTGCCAGCGGCAGACATAGTTCTCGCACCCCTTCAGCACGGTCAGCGGGCGCAAATGAGGTATGCAGGTTCGCAGCTTCTGGTATTCGCCCCACCACAGATGATCCTGCAACGTGCGATTGCCCACTGAAATGATCACCCGCCCGGAATGCAGCAACGCAGGCAGCAGATAAGCCAGGGTTTTTCCCATTCCGGTAGGCGCTTCCAGTGCCACCGACTGGCGCTGCTGCAGCGCATTTTCCACCGCTTCCGCCAACGCCTGCTGTTCAGGGCGCGCGACAAAACCGGGCCAGTTTTGCCGCAGCGGACTGGCATCGGAAAAATAATCCGGATTATTGGAGGGATGGGTTGGCATCGGGTGTAGGGGTATAATTCGGGCACTGCACTCTATCACATCAGGCCCACATTTTACCTCGAGGCAACGCATGGGCAGTTCCACCGGAATTACGGGCGTCATTCTCGCGGGCGGCGAAGGCCGGCGCATGAACGGACAGGACAAAGGCTGGATCACTCTTTGCGGCAAGCCGCTGATCCGCCACGTGCTGGAACGGATTGCGCCGCAGGTGGACAGCTGCATCATCAGTGCAAACCGGCATCTGGAACAGTACCGCGCACTCGGCGTGCCGGTGGTGCACGACGAAAAAGTATATCTGGGCCCACTGGCCGGCATTGCCACCGCGCTGGAAAACATCACCACCGACTATGCACTGGTAGTGCCCACCGACGCGCCCCTGATTCCGCCAGACCTTGTCGCGCAGTTGCAGCCACACTGCCCTGCCCGGCTGGTGATCTGTCATGATGGCGAACGCCTGCAACCGCTATTTGGCTTGTTCCATCGCTCACTGGCGCCGTCGATCCGGCAGTTTCTGGCATCCGACCAGCGCCAGCTGACCCGCTGGTGCATGGAGCAGTCGCCGGAAATCGTGACGATTGCCGACCCAGCGGTGTTTGCCAACCTCAATACAGCTGATGAACTGGCGCGGATAGAAGCGTTGCTGAATGCTTCCGCCTGAAGAAAGCGGCAATATACCGGCATAAAAAAAGCCCCTCGAGAGGGGCTTTTCTGCGTTCCGGTTGCTTACGCCTGCGGAGCAGGAGCAGCGGGAGCGGCTTTCTTGGGACGGCCACGCTTTGCAGCAGCAGCTTTTTTCGGAGCTGCTTTTTTCACTGCGGCCTTTTTGGCTGCCGGCTTCTTGGCAGCTTTCTTGGCCTTGGCGGGCTTGGCAGCGGTGGCTACTGCAGGTGCTGCAGCAGCAGGCTTGGCCTTGGCAACGCGACGCTTGGCAGCAGCGCGTTTCTTCGGAGCGGCCTTCTTGGCCAGGCTCTTGGCCTTGACCTTGGCTTTCTTGGCAGCTGCCTTGGCCTTCACTTTCTCTTTCTTTTCTTTCTTCTTCACTTTCTTGGCATCAGCTGCCTTGCGGCCTTTGTGCCAGCGGGCTTCGAAAGCTGCAACGGCTTTCTTCAGGTCTGCTTCGGCGCGCTTGGCCAGCGACTCTGCAAACTCCATGGTAGCGTTCACTGCTTTTTCCTCGGCGGAAATCACAGCGGACTCAACCTTGGCAACAGCGTGCGCCACTTTGGCGTGACGAAGCTGCTCTTTCTGGGCTTGCAGTTGTTCAGCTGCTTTTGCAGCCGCCTTTTTCGCAGCTTCAGCAGCCTTGTGCGCGGCTTTGGAGCCTGCTTTCTTGGCTGCACTGGCTTTGGCAGAGGCTTCTTTCTTGGCTGCTTCAGCTTTCTTGGCTACCAGATCCAGTTCTTTCTGAACCTTGTCCAGAGCGGCTTCAGCTTTCGCCAGAATCGGATGCGCAGGAGCAGCCGCCTTTTTCGGTGCAGCTTTTCGCGGACGCTTGGCTGCCGGTTTTTTTGCTTTCGCCATGTTTATATCTCCTCAGCTATGGCAATTTTCTCGTGCACATTTTTTCAAAAACAGCCAAAAACGTGCTAACGGAAAAAGTAGCACAAAAAAAATGCATGTGATACATACACATGGCAATAATATCTAACTAAGCATTCATTTTTCGCATCGAACTCAGCATTTTTTCGCGACTCCATTCAATCTGCGCCAGATTTTTCCCTGCGCGCGCCATCTTCCTGAATCCCATCCAAGGTTTCTGATTTTTTTCATTGCGTAAAAACACTTCTGCCCGACAAAAGCGGGAAAGGTGAATTGCGCCCATCCAAATGGGTGAAGACAGGGATGCTCATGAGGAAAAGTTGCTGCTGCACACCCGTTGATGCAGGAGCCATTAATGCAAACTGCGTATTGCCCGATACAAATCTGGACCAAAAAAAAGCACCCGGAAGGGTGCTTTCATGTTTGCGGAAGCGTTTTCTGTCGCTTTCAGCTTTGCAGTGCCGCCAGCACGGCTGCGGTAATGGCATCCACCGAACCGACGCCTTCCACCCGGCTGTAACGGGTTTTGGCTTTGCCGCTGGCCGACAATTGCTTGTAGAAATCCACCAGGGGAGCGGTCTGCGAATGGTACACATCCAGACGCTTGCGCACGGTTTCTTCCTTGTCGTCATCGCGCTGCACCAGATCTTCACCGGTCACGTCGTCCTTGCCGGTCACTTTGGGCGGGTTGTAAACGGTGTGATACACACGGCCGGAACCGGGATGCACGCGACGTCCGCTCAGGCGCTTGATGATCTCGTCGTCCGCCACATTGATTTCCAGCACGTTATCAATGTCGACGCCAGCTTTCAGCATGGCTTCTGCCTGGGGAATGGTGCGAGGGAAACCGTCGAACAGAAATCCTTTTCTGCAATCATCCTGGGTAATGCGTTCCTTCACCAGACCGATAATGATGTCATCCGACACCAGCTGGCCCGCATCCATTACCTTTTTTGCCGCTACACCCAAAGGCGTTCCCGCTTTGACCGCTGCACGCAGCATGTCGCCGGTGGAGATCTGGGGAATGCCGAACTTTTCCGAAATGAATTGTGCCTGGGTACCCTTCCCGGCACCGGGTGCGCCTAACAAAATGATACGCATTGACTAACTCCAATGGTGGTTGACTTGAAACAGGATCTGGCACGGAAGAGTCCTCGCCAATGCCGCTCTTCCGTTCGAGGATTCTAGCAAATTCAGCTGTGTCGCAGAGGGGACGGTGTGATGCAGATGGTGATACCCGGCCCGGAAAAGAAGGGCCAAACATACACATGAACAGGATTTGATACAACCCCATTCAGTTGACAGGCATAACTTGTTGTTTTGTAAGGACGGGAGCATGCACCCGTCCGATGTTGTCACGCGGCGATGTGATCGGCGAGGCTGTCGATTTCGGGGCACAGCTCCATGACTTTTTCGAACACGGTCTCGGCGGTTGTCAGCGAAATCAGGTGCGAACCGAAGCCGGCAATCAGGCTGTCCGGGATGCCCAGATCACCGATCTGGCGCTGCGCCAGCAGACGGTTGGCCAGCTGGATCAGACGCACATAATCCTTGTGCGGACCATCGTAGTGTTCATCGTGATGGTGATAGCAGGTCGCCACCACTTCCGCCGGCAGCCGCCATTTTTCCAGCAGGCAACCACCGATCTGATCGTGGCCCAGCGCAATCAGCTGACGCGCCTGCCCCATGCCGATCATGTCTTTTTCGATCGCGTGCAACGGCTTTTCCGGATGGCGTGCGGCCAGCTTGTTCAGCAGACAGAATTCCGGCGGAAACAGATGTCCCACCAGCAGCACACCCATGTTGTGCAGCAGACCGGAGAGATAGGCGGTAGCCGGATTGACCAGCTGCGGTTTGTCAATCTTGCGCGCCAGGCTCTGCGCCACCACTGCGCAATACAATGCATGTTTCCAGAATGCTTTCAGCCCCAGCGGACCTTCCTGCGAAACCTTGAAGGCCTTGCCGGACGCGATGCCCAGCGCAATGCTGCTCACCAGATCGAAACCCAGCACGCGGGTGATGGCGTCCTGCACCGAATCGATGCGTCCGCGATAACCGAAATAGGGTGACGCGGCATAACGCACGATCTGCGCCGCCATGCTCGGGTCCAGTTCCACCGCTTCCGCCAGATCCAGTGCCGTAGTCTTCTGGTCGGACACCAGCTGGATGATCTTGAATGCCATCGCCGGCATGGCCGGCAGACGGTGCAGCTTGTCGAGGTAGCGCTGCAGGTTGTCCGGGTTCAGTTCGAGCGAACCACTTGCATCCTCCTGATCGCCCGGCATGCGGTTGGAAATCACCGCCTTGGGATAGCCGCTGCAGATGAACTGGAATGTTTCGGAATCCACGCTGGCGAGACAGGAATGCGTGCCGGCGCGGAAAAACACGCGGCCTTCATCCATCAGCGCACGATCAATGATGCAGGGCAAATCGTAGGGTTCGGCAATGGGCGGCTCGGCGCCGGGTTCCACATCCAGAAAACGCTGCGTCACTGCGTAATCGTCCAGCCAGGTGAATTCGCGCCGCAGCAGCGCCTGCACCCGCTCCATGTCCAGCGCATGGGACAGCGGCATCACTGCCATCAACACCGCCTTCCGCGAACTCTGCAGCATCACCGGAACCGCCACCTGTGCCGGGTCGATGCCCATTTCAAAACAGAGCTTCGACAGGCTGCTTTCGCGCACGTGGGGATGGGTGCTGTAGGAAATGCCCTTTTTCTCGAAATACCGCTGGAGGGAAACTGCTATGGCCATGACACTCACACTCGAATAGCCGGTTTGACACGCTTGATTCAAGTCTAGCTGCTGGATGCAGTGGCCGCCGGGGGAGCACCCGCAGCTGCCAACTGCATCACAGGGGTCACTGCAGCAAACTCATTGAGTTTGGTTTTTTAAAACGGAATGACTGTCGGGAACCGCAAAAATCCATTCCCGGTGCATAACGACCTCAGGGCATGCGGCTGGAAATTTCCATCGCCACCGCCTGCTCGCCGCCCTGCAGTTTCACCACCTGGGTCGGCCCGATCCAGTCGCCGCTCTGGGGAATCGCATTGCCGGTAGGAGACACCCGCGCCTGCACGATCACTTCCGGAAATTTGGACAGGGTGGCCATGGGTGTCATCGCATTGGCGTCGCTCAACTGCGCCGTCACCGGCCAGTTGCCCACAGGCTGACGTACCACGGCCAGCGGCATGGGCGGACCATTCACGGCCTTGGCATAGATGAACAGGGTATCGGTGGCCGACAGCTTCTCGCGCACATCCGCTGCGACGTTGACAGTCACGCTCAGCACGGGTTTGACCGCTCCGGCGGTTTCCGTCGCCTTGTTGTCCGCGCCGCTGGCTGCCTGCGTCTGCTGGTTCTGCGCCACTTCAATACTGCGCTGCAACAGCTGCACGGCACGCTGATCCGCACTCTCGCGCTGTACGTACTGTTGCCAGATATTGATGGCACCGGCGAAATCACCGTCCTGGAAAGACGCCATTCCCAGCATCATGTAGGGTTTCGGATTGTCCGGCTGCTGCTGGATGATGCGCAGCAGGGCCTGCTCCATTTGTGGCGACAGCTTGCCATTGTTCAGGGCGATGGACGCCTGGGTGTAGCCCAGCACGAAATCGGAATTGTCCGGCTCCAGCATGAGCGCGCGATTGAATGCCAGTTCCGCCTGCTCGGCCATGCGCATCTGCATGTAGCTCACGCCCAGCAGATACCAGCTGCGGGCATCGTCCGGCTTTTTCTGCAGACGCACCTGCATGCCGCGGATCAGTTCCGGCAACTGCACACTTTCCTGTTCCAGCGCTTCAAAATCGCCGGCCAGCATTTTCGGCAACAGACGCTCCATGCGCGGCTGCGTCGCCAGCCATTCACCAGTCACAGGACGGTAGCCTTCCGTCCAGTAAAGAAAAAATCCCGCCAGCGGAATCAGCGCGAACAGTGGCCACACCAGCCATTTGCCTTTCAGCGAACGAACCGCCTGATCCTGCTGACTCAGATTGACGTCATCGAGCAGGGTCAGCTCCAGTTCCGCCTTCAGCTGCGCAAACTCGTCGGCCTGCACCCGCCCTTCGCGCAGATCGGTTTCCAGCTCCTGCAGGCGATCGCGGTACACCATGGAATTCACCACCACACCGGACAGCTCCGGACGCGCGCGATGTCTCAGCAGCGGCACCACCACGAACAACGCACCCGCCACCGCCATCACTGCCATTATGGCCAACACCTGCGTCATTTCGATTCCTCTTGCCGATCGGATTCAGATTTTCCGGTCTGTTCTGTCTGTTCGAGCTGCTGCAACAACGCCTGCACCCGCGCTTCCTGATCCGCCGTCACCTGCACGGCGCCCGCACTTTTCTGGCGGAACTTGCGCGCCAGAATGATGCCGGCCGCCAGCAGCGCCAGTGCAAACGGACCAAACCACAAAAACCAGGTGACCGGACGCAGCGGCGGCCGATAGGTAATGAAATCGCCGTAACGTTCCACCATGTACGCGGTGATCTCCGCGTTGGACTTGCCTTCATTCACCAGACGGTAGGCACGGTCCTTGATGTCCTTCGCCAGACCGGCATTGGAATCGGCGATGTTCTGGTTCTGGCATTTGGGGCAGCGCAGTTCTTCCACCAGCACGCGAAAGCGCTGTTCGTCTTCCGGATTGCTGAAGTCGTAGGCGTCGATGGTGGCGAACGCGGACAGGCTCAGCAGCAGGCTGCCCAGCAACACAAACCGTCTCATCAGGACGCGCCTCCCTCTGCCGCCGGTTTCACATCCGGCGCAGTGCCGCCCATTGCCTGCCATTTCGGCCAGAGCACATCGCGCCACACATCGGGAGTCACCACGCCAATGTGGCGGTAACGGATATTGCCCTGCGCGTCGATCAGGTAGGATTCCGGCGCGCCGTACACGCCCAGATCCAGGCCGAAATCACCTTTCACATCGGCGATATTCAGTTCAAACGGATTGCCATGCAGCTGCAGATATTTCAGTGCAGCCTGGGGCTCGTCCTTGTAATTCAGACCCACCATGCGAATGCCGGCCTTCGACAACTCCACCAGCACCGGATGCTCCACCTGGCAGGACGGGCACCAGGTCGCCCATACATTCAGCAGCAGCGGTCCCTTGATGTCGGCCGCTGTCACCGTGCGCGCAGGATCTTCCAGCGTCGGCAACTGGAAAGCCGGCAGCGGTTGATCAATGCGAGTGGACGGGAGAATGGAAGGATCGGTGCCGATGGCGCGACCGAAGAAATACACCATCAGCGCAAAGCCGATCAGCGGCAGCGAAAACAGCAGCCATTTTCGCAGGGACATAGGGCGGGACATCAGGCTTTTCCTCCGGCCATTGTGGATGCGGCAGCAGCAACCTTGCTCTTGATCTGCAGACGGTAACGGCGATCACTCAGCGCCACAAACCCGCCCAGCGCCATGATGATGCCGCCACCCCATACCCAGCGCATAAACGGCTTGTAATACACGCGCACTGCCCAGCTGCCGTCCTGCAGGGGCTCGCCCAGCGCGACATACAGATCGCGGGTGAAACCGGGATCGATGGCCGCTTCCGTCATCACATCACGCCGCACGAAATAGCGGCGCTTTTCCGGATGCAGCGACGCAATCTGCTCGCCGTCATGAAACACATTCACAATGCCTTCGGTGGCCTGGAAGTTCGGCCCCTCCACTTCGCGCACGCCCTGGAACTCAAACACATAGGGGCCAATATCCACGCGGTCGCCGGCCGCCATGCGCACATCGCGCTCGACATCGAATGTTGCAGTCATGGTGATGCCGGCGACGGTCACGGCAATGCCGATGTGCGCAATCAGCATGCCCCAGTAACTGAGCGACAGACGCCGCACGCCCGCCACGAATCCGGCCTTCGCCGTGCGGATTTTTTTCCAGGTTTCCGACAGCGAAATCCACACCACCCAGACGCACACCGACAGCGCGACAAACGCAATCCAGTCCCAGCCGGCATTGAACAGCCACACTGCCAGCGCACCCAGTGCCAGCGCAATCACCAGTGCCTGCAGCAGCGTACGCTTGAGCAGGGCAAACTGGTGCCGCTTCCAGTTCACCAGCGGACCGATTCCGGTCAGCACCAGCAACATCAGCGACACCGGCACGAACACGGTATTGAAATACGGCGGACCCACTGAAATCTTGCCCCAGCCCAGCACGTCAAACAGAACCGGATACAGCGTGCCCGCCAGCACCAGACCCGCCGCGCAGATCAGGATCACGTTATTGAACAGCAGAAACATTTCGCGGGAATACAGATCGAACCGGCTCTCGCTTTTCAGCACCTGCGCCCGCAACAAAAACAGCAGCAGCGAACCACCCACCACCAGCGCCAGGAACACCAGCACGAAATAACCGCGCGCCGGGTCGGCCGCAAAGGAATGCACCGAGGTCAGCACGCCGGAACGCACCAGGAATGTTCCCAGCAGGCTCAGCGAGAAGGCGGTAATTGCCAGCAACACCGTCCACGCCTTGAACACACCGCGTTTCTCCGTGACCGCCAGCGAATGCATCAGTGCCGTCCCCGCCAGCCAGGGCATGAAGGAGGCATTCTCCACCGGGTCCCAGAACCACCAGCCGCCCCAGCCCAGTTCGTAGTAGGCCCACCAGCTGCCCAGCGCGATTCCAACCGTGAGAAAACACCAGGCCACCGTGGTCCAGGGCCGCGACCAGCGCGCCCAGGCACTGTCCAGACGCCCGCCCAGCAGACCGGCAATGGCAAAGGCAAACGCCACCGAGAAACCCACGTATCCCATGTACAGCATGGGCGGATGCACGATCAGGCCGAAATCCTGCAGCAGCGGATTGAGATCGCCACCGTCCGGCGGAAAGTCCGGCAGCAGACGCTTGAAAGGATTGGAAGTAAATAAAAGGAAGGACGTGAAACCGATGGCCACCAGTCCCATCACACCCAGCACGCGGGCCGCCACCACGGTTGGCAGATGCCGGCTCCAGTAAGCCACCGCAGCCGTCCAGCCACCCAGCACCAGCGCCCACAGCAGCAGTGAACCTTCGTGGCCGCCCCACACCGCCGACACTTTATAGCCCAGCGGCAGCAGGATGTTGGAATTGTGCGCCACATAGGCGACGGTAAAATCGTTGTTAACAAAACTTGAAACCAGACAGAGAAAGGCGAACAGCAGGAAGCCACACTGCGCGTAAGCCGCCGGTCGCGCCACCGCCATCCAGCGCTCATTCATCAGGGTGGCACCCAGCAGCGGCACCACTGCCTGCACCACTGCCATCACCAATGCCATCACAATCGCAAAATGCCCGATTTCAGGTATCACCTTTTCTGCTCCCGCCAGCCCGAATTGCTGTCATAAAAACGCCGCTAACCATACCACAGCCCATCTTGAGAGGCACCCGGCCAGCGGGTCGCCTATTCTGCTTTGCTTTTCAGCCGGGTACCTGACCAACCGCGACAGAAACGTATTTTTACGTTTGCGGCTGTCGCATCCTGCCAGTAGAACGGCTACCATGTGGCCTGCGAGAAAGGAATCCTGAACGCGCAGGTGAGTTGTCACTCGTGACGTGTCTTGCCGGACAAACAGCGCAAGACCCAGCAGCTCGACAGCAGGGCAAACAAGAACAAGCGCACCCCCGCCACCTGTAACAATCATTCATTCACAAAGCCTACTAATTTCATGATTCAGAAGAACGCTTACACCCTGCAAGAACTGCTGGACTGCGGCCACGGCAAAATGTTCGGCCCCGGCAACGCCCGCCTTCCCCTTCCCAACATGCTGATGATGGATCGTGTTACCACCATCAACGCCGACGGCGGCGAGCACGGCAAAGGCCACATTGTGGCTGAGTTGGACATCAAACCCGACCTCTGGTTCTTCGGATGCCACTTTGAAGGTGATCCGGTGATGCCAGGTTGCCTGGGACTCGACGCCATGTGGCAGCTGATCGGCTTCTTCCTGGGCTGGAAAGGCAATCCCGGTCGCGGTCGCGCCCTGGGTGCCGGCGAAGTGAAATTCTTCGGTCAGGTACTGCCCACCGCCAAGCTGGTGCGTTACGAAATCCAGATGAAGCGCGTGATCGAGCGCAAACTGGTGATGGGCATCGGCGACGCCTCCCTTTCGGTGGATGGCCGCGAAATCTACACCGCAAAAGATCTGCGCGTGGGTCTGTTCACCTCCACCGACAGTTTCTGAAACACCGTACAACGATAAAAACCAGACAGGTATTCACCATGAAACGCATTGTGGTCACTGGCATGGGCATCGTGTCCTGCCTTGGGAACGATAAGGCAACCGTTACTGCCGCGCTGAAAAACGGCACCTCCGGCATCCGCTTCAACGAGTCGTACAAGGAAATGGGCCTGCGCAGCAATGTCTCTGGCTCCATTGTCGGCTTGAATCTGGAAGACCACATCGACCGCAAGCCGCTGCGCTTCATGGGCAACGCCGCCGGTTATGCCTACATCGCCATGCAGCAGGCCATTGCCGATTCCGGCCTGACCGAAGCGGAAGTCTCCAATATCCGCACCGGTATCGTCGCCGGCTCCGGTGGTGGCAGCGCGGAAAACCAGGTGCTGGCAGCCGACATCCTGCGGGAAAAAGGCGTCAAACGCGTGGGCCCGTACATGGTGCCGCGCGTAATGACCAGCACGGTGTCCGCCTGTCTGGCCACACCGTTCAAGATCAAGGGCGTGAACTACTCGATCACCTCCGCCTGCGCCACCAGTGCACATTGCATAGGCCACGCGATGGAACTGATCCAGCTGGGCAAACAGGATGTAGTGTTTGCCGGCGGCGGCGAGGAAGAACACTGGACCCTGACCATGCTGTTCGACGCCATGGGCGCCCTGTCCAGCAAATACAACGAAACCCCAACCAAAGCCTCCCGCGCCTTTGACGCAGCCCGCGACGGCTTCGTCATCGCCGGTGGTGGCGGCATGCTGGTGATCGAGGAATACGAACACGCCAAAGCCCGCGGCGCCAAAATCTACGCGGAACTGGTGGGTTACGGCGCCACCTCCGACGGCAGCGACATGGTGGCCCCCAGCGGCGAAGGCGCCATGCGTTGCATGCAGATGGCCATGTCCACCGTGAAAGGCCCCATCGACTACATCAACGCGCACGGCACCAGCACACCGGTGGGTGACGCGGCTGAAATGGGCGCGGTCAAGGAAGTGTTCGGCAGCAAGACACCGGCCGTCAGTTCCACCAAATCCCTGACCGGCCACTCGCTGGGCGCTGCCGGCGCGCAGGAAGCGATTTACAGCCTGCTGATGCTGGAGAACGATTTCATCGCCGCCTCGGCCAACATTGAAAATCTGGACGAGAAGGTCGCTGGTGTGGACATCGTGCGCGAACGTCGCGACAACGCTGGCCTGCGTACAGTGATGAGCAACAGTTTCGGTTTTGGCGGCACCAACGCCACGCTGGTGTTCCAGAAGCCGGAATAAACGCTGATCGATAGCATGTCAGAAGAAGCAGCCCAAAGTGGCTGCTTTTTTTGTGCCTGCAGTTTGCCTGGAGAGGCCGCAGGCGACCCGGTTTGAATGACGCTTTATGATTTGACGCCCATAAAAAAACGCCAGCACGAGGCTGGCGTTTTCGGGTCTTCACAATCCGGAACGGATCAGAAGTTGTGGACAATACCTACACCCAGGTTGTCCTTGGTCTGCTCTTCTGCGCCGTCAAAGTCAGCTTCATAGGACAGCATGTTGTAGTAGGCAAACAGAGTGGTTTGCTTGCTCAGCAGGTAGTCAGCGCCGAAGGCAATCTGGTCTGCGTCGGTGTCAACATCAGTATCGTTATTGCTCAGCGTGGTGGCACCGAGCTGGCCTTTCAGCACAACCTGGCTGATCTTGTAGGAAGCGCTCAGCAGGAAGCCATCCTGTTCCAGATCGTCGTCTTGATCAGCATCCGAAGTTTCAGCCATCTGATACATGGCGCCCAATTGCAACGCATCCAGGGTGAACACACCTACAAGACGCATTGTATCCATCGGAACAGAGTCGGTATCAACCAAAGCAAAATCTTCGGTGATATCGTCGAGACCAAAGTAAGCCTCAGTTACCACCTCAGAATCATATGCAAACGCTGCATATATCATATCCTGGGCAAACGTGATCGATGTTGAGAACGCATCAGCGGGACCATCACGCTCGTCACCATCAGCATCGTCTTCGTTGTCATACTCTTCGCCAGGCGTAAAGGCAAAATTTACTTGGAGACCGCTCATGACCGGGGATGAATACTGAAGAACGTTATCCAAACGTTCTTCGCCTGCAAACAAATACTTGATATCACCGGCCAGATCGTTGAACTGATCAACTTTACCCTGCGCCTTTTTCAACGGGCTATCAAACTTGCCTGCCTGGAATGTACCGAAACCACCTGTCAATCCAACGAAGCGGTCACGCGAGGTGAATGTGTTTCCTTCATCCGCGCCAGCTTCCCACTCGATCTGATAAATTGCTTTCAAACTGTCATTGATAGCAGCGTCACCTTTGACACCTACCCGTGACGAGTTACTGTTGAGTTCCCAAGTATCACCACTGTTGGGCTCTGGCAGATCATATCCGTAGTCAACATCCACCATTTCATACGACACATTCAGCTTGCCGTAAACGGTGGGGCCTTCTGCCAGCGCAACTCCAGGAGCTGCAATTGCGGCGCCGATAGCCAAGGGAAGCAATTTCATTTTCATGTTTTCTCTCTCCAAAAGGTCCGAGGTTTTGACGCAATTTCCATGTTACGGAACGGTGCAAAGTATGAAGACGAACGATGACACTTTCGTGACATTTTCGTTTCGCGGGAAACATTGAAGTTCAAAAACGGTCGAACAGCGCAGGCTCACCTGCTAGTCCAGTCGCGTCGCAAAAGTCCTGAGCCCGTTCCATTTTCTCTTCAAAATTCCGTTACTCATTCAGCACCGCATTGTGCACAGGCCGTTGCGGTGTCGCCTAACATGTACAGACACGACGTTGCGATTATATGACAGTCACATGAAAAACAAAGATGAATTCGCACCATTTGCGACCGCCCGCACTACAATCTGACATCGATCAAAAAACGTTCTCAGACTGCAAAGACTCTGACGTTAGCGCAACGTTATGGCGTCGACAACGGACAACAATGGGTAGCAATAAAAAGAAAGGGGTAGAACAAATATGCAGGCGGGGGTCAAGTCGCCGTGTCACTCAGGAACGCAATGCGCCTGCCGGGTGACACGGCTCGGGATTATCAGGGCTGTCCGATCCACTGGCGGAAGGCTTCACGCTCCGCCGGAGACGCTTTTTCCCAGGTGGACTGCAATGTTTTCAGGTGCGGAAATGATAACCCCGTGGATTTCTGGCCGCCCTTTACCGTTACCGCAGAAGGAGCGATTGCCGGGGCAGCTTCTGCCGCAGGCGCGGCGGTTACGGCATCGCTGGCGAATTCATAGGTGGGCGTGTTTTCAAATTTCAGTCCCTTCAGAAAATCGCGGGGGCGGCTCAGTTCCACTGTCGAACGCACCCGGGTCAGCCCCGGCAGTTCCACCACCCAGAAATCCGGTTTCTCTGCAAACGCCTTGGCATGGTTCAGGCGGATCTGCGGTGCGTGCTGGATCTGGTAGCGCTTGCCGGCTTCGGCGAAGAAAGTGATTTTCGCCGGGCGCGACACCACTTTTTCGTGATTGTCGGAATCCACATCGAAGATGTCGGAGTATTCCACCAGCAGGGTATGTTGCCCGGCCTTGATGTCGTACACCTGCTTCTGGCCGATGAAACTCAGGCCCATGTCTTCGTCGTCGATATATTTGATCAGCACGGTATCGAATGAATCGATGTGCGCGGTCTGCGCGGGATCACCCTCGTACAAGGTGTGATGGCG
>CAZBII010000042.1:0-30080 GCA_964491665.1 uncultured Moraxellaceae bacterium | reverse complement strand
TTCGCGCTCTGGAAAAAGATCTGCTGCAACGGGGCATCACACTGGATGACGCCACGCTGGAACAGATGGAAGCGGGCTGGCAGGCCGCGAAAACCGACGAGGGGTGAAACCCATGCACAACACAGCACTGGTGGATAAGTTCGGACGCAAGGTGGAATACGTGCGCCTGTCCGTCACCGATCGCTGTGATTTCCGCTGTGTGTACTGTATGGCGGAAGACATGACCTTCCTGCCGCGCAATGAAATCCTGTCCCTGGAAGAACTCTACCGTATCGCCCGCGCCTTTGTGCAGCTGGGTGTGAAGAAAATCCGGCTGACCGGCGGCGAGCCGCTGGTGCGCCGCGACATCCTGAAACTGGTGGAGCGGCTGGGCCAGTTGCCCGGACTGGATCAGCTGGTGCTGACCACCAATGGTTCGCAGCTGGCACACATGGCGCAGCCGCTGAAAGACGCCGGTGTCAAACGGCTGAACATCAGTCTCGACAGTCTGGACCCCGACAAATTCCGCCAGCTCACCCGCACTGGCGATCTGCAGCAGGTGTTGAACGGCATTGCCGCAGCACAGCGGGCCGGTTTCAAGCGCACCAAACTCAACGCTGTGATCCTGAAAGGCCGCAATGACGACGAAATCCTGCCGCTGGTGGATTTCGCGCGGTCGCAGAAACTGGATCTCACCTTTATTGAGGAAATGCCGCTGGGCCATATTTCCGAGCATGGCCGGCAGGAATGCTTCATTGCGTCGGATGAAATCCGCGACGTCATTGCCACCCGTCACAGTCTGATTCCCTCGGTGGAAAACAGCGGCGGCCCGGCCCGCTATTATCATTTCCGCGACAGCGATTCCCGCATCGGATTTATTTCCCCTCACAGTCACAATTTCTGCGGCGACTGCAATCGCGTGCGGGTGACGGTGGAAGGGCGCTTGCTGCTGTGTCTGGGCAATGAGCATTCGGCCGATTTGCGCGCTGTGTTGCGCCGCAGCGACGATGATGAAATGTTGAAGCAGGCGATTGTCGCCGCGATGGATCTGAAGCCCGAACGTCATTACTTCAATCTGGCCGATGAGCCGCAGATTGTGCGGTTCATGAATATGACGGGCGGGTAACCGGTTTTGCAGATGTGGCACCGGACCGGAAAATCGGGCGGTCTGCATTTCAAGACCGTCAGAGGTCAGGGATGGCCTCTGACGAGCGTACAGGGACGTATTCACAGCGTGTCTTGAAATGCAGACCGCCCGATTTTCGTGTGTGGCACCATTTTCAGAATTTAGAGGAACCTCCATGAGCGCATCATCCGAATTTGTCCCCGTCAATATCGCCGTTCTCACCGTGTCGGACACCCGCACGCTGGACACTGACACCTCCGGCCAGACGCTGGTGGACGGGCTCGAAACCGCCGGCCACACACTGGCAGACCGCAAGCTCACCAAAGACGACATCTACCAGGTGCGCGCCATCATTTCGCAGTGGATTGCCAGCCCCGGTGTGGAAGCCATTCTGATCACCGGCGGCACCGGATTTTCCAGCCGCGACACCACGCCAGAAGCCGTGCTGCCGCTGCTCGACAAACAGATCGAAGGCTACGGCGAACTGTTCCGCCAGATTTCCTTTCGCGACATCGGCACCTCCACCGTGCAGTCGCGCGCAGTGGGCGGCCTTGCCAACAACACCGTGATTTTCTGCATGCCCGGTTCCACCAACGCCTGCAAGACCGCGTGGGGTGAAATCATCCGCGAGCAGCTGGATTCCCGCCACAAGCCCTGCAATTTCGTGAAGCAGATTACGGCGGCGCGGCTGGCGCTGGAAAACTGCGGTACGCGCGGATGAGTTGCTGTGAAAAGCCGGGCCTGATGCCGGTGGAGCAGGCGCTGGCGCAACTGCTGGAAGCGGCAGTGCCCACCACGAAAACCACGCAGGCAACATTGCAGAATGCACTGGGACGTGTGCTGGCGGAAGACATCGTGTCCACGCTGGATGTGCCGCCGGCGCCAAACAGTGCGATGGACGGATACTGCCTGCGCTTCGAAGATTTTGCGGCGGGAAAAATCCTGCCGATCTCGCAACGCATTCCCGCCGGCGTCGTGCCACAACCACTGCAGCCTGGCACCGCTGCGCGTATTTTTACCGGCGCGGAAGTGCCATCCAATGTGGATTGCGTGGTGATGCAGGAAGACTGTGTTGAAACCGCGCAGGGCGTGCAGATCAATGAGACACCGAAGGCGGGCCAGCATATCCGGCCGCAGGGGCAGGACATCCAGCGCGGCCAGACCATTCTGCAAAAAGGCCAGCGCCTGCGGGCACAGGATCTGGGATTGCTGGCTTCCATCGGCGTGGCGCAGGTGAAAATTTTCCAGCCGCTGACGGTAGCGGTGCTGTCCACCGGCGATGAACTGGTGGAGCCGGGCGACGCGATTGCGGCGGGCCAGATCTACAATTCCAACCGCTACACGCTGACCGGTCTGCTGCAGGGGCTGGGGCTCAACATCATTGATCTGGGTGTGATTGCCGATAACCAGAGTGCCACGGAATCTGCACTGAAAATCGCCGCAGAACGCGCCGATGTCATTGTCAGCAGTGGCGGGGTGTCGGTGGGCGAGGAAGATCATGTCAAGGCGGCGCTGTCGACGCTGGGCAATATCCAGATGTGGAAGCTCGCCATCAAGCCGGGCAAGCCGTTCACCTTCGGCCATGTGCTGGGCAAACCGTTTCTGGGTCTGCCGGGCAATCCTGCCGCCGTGTTTGTCACCTTCACCATTCTGTGCCGGCCCTGGCTGCTGAAATCGCAGGGAGCCTCGCAGATCATGCCGCCGGCTTTTGCCGTGCCGGCGGGATTCAGCATTCGCAAACCGGGCTCGCGGCAGGAATATCTGCGGGCGCGGCTGGAAGTGGAAAACGGCCAGGTGCGTGCGGTGCCGCACCCCAATCAAAGTTCCGGCGTGCTGTTTTCGGCCAGCTGGAGCAGCGGTTTTGCGGTGGTGCCGGTGGGTGCGACGGTCAATGCCGGCGATCCGGTACAGTACATCCCGTTCGATGCGGTGCTGAACTGAAAAAAGGGCGATGCACGCAGGTGCTCGCCCTCTCTGGTTGGACCGGTCTGACGTTGCCGTGTCAGCCGTGTTTGCTTTTCAGCGATTCCAGCTTTGCGATGTAGCTCTGCATGGCCTTGTCCTTGCTCATGCCTTTCACGCTTTCCCACGCATTGTATTTGGCGCGGCCCACGAAATCCGTCAGGCCCGGCTTCTTACCGCTCACGTCACCTTCGGTGGCCTGTTTGAACAGGGCGTAAAACTCCAGCTTCACATCATTCGAGGGTTTGAAATTGCCTTGTGCGTTCTGCACATAGTGCACGGCCTGCTCGAATTGCTGCTTCAGATCGGACATGGGGACCTCATGTGAAAAGGGGGTGGACAAGGAAGGCGCCATTTTAGGCGTAATCCGCCGGCCGGCACACTGACCGCACGAACCGAAACCTTGGCTTTTGTGGCAAGTAATCGAATTGAATATGCCGGTTCTGATCATAACGAAACAGTCTAAAAAGCGACTGGAGGCACTGAACGTTTTCGCGCACCCTGAATGAACTGTCGCATCACAGCAAGAGGAAATGATCCATGGACTCGGCTTATAACTCGATTGTGAATCTGTTTCAGCAGCTGGGCCTGCCCAGCGCGCCGGAAAAAATCGATGAGTTCATCGCGCGTCATCATTGTCTGTCGGACGGCATGCCCATCGAGGCCGCGCCGTTCTGGAACGAGAGCCAGGCGGAATTCATCCGCGAGGCTTTGCTGGAAGATTCCGACTGGGCGGAGGCGGTGGACCAGCTGGATGCGCGATTGCGCTACTGAGATTCGCGACATTCCAGACCTGACCAGTGATTTGCTAGGCATCCGCGTCCTGCAGGCGCGGGTGCTTTTTTTCATTTTGGCGGCCGGCATTGTGCGGTCCCAGTCGTGAACGGTCAGTCACGGTTATTTTCTCGCCGGTTCCGGTGGACGGGGCCAGAATTGATCTCTAGGATTGGCGTTCCGGCAATTTAAACCACCCGGTTTACAGTGGGCAGATGGCCTGCCTGCACAACATGCCACCTTGCCGGACTCTGACAAGAAGACCAACAACATGCAGATCAAGAGCGTGAATCTGAACAACTGGAAGCGCCCGTATGTGGTGCTGATGATGGACGTGATTGGCCGTTCACTGGAGGCGGCCAGCCAGGTGGATGCGCAGGTCCAGCACGAGATCCGGCGCCTGCCACCCGGCCTGATGTTTGAAATGCGCGTGATGCCCAGTGGCCCCGCGCTGGTGCTGGAAAAGACCGGCGACTGCGGCCTGAAATATCTTGGCAACCGCGCCCCCCGCAAGCCCGATATCGTCATGAAATTCAAGCATCTCACCCACGCCTTCCTGGTGTTTTCATTTCAGGAAGCCACGGCGCGCGCCTTTGCCAACGACCGCGTTCTGCTGGACGGCGAAATCGGCCACGCCATGAAACTGGTGCGTTGCCTGAACCGCATGGAAAGCCTGATCCTGCCGAAATTCATCGCGCGGCGTGCGCTCAAACGCTATCCCGCAATTTCACTGCCCGAAAAACTGCTCGGCGGTGGCCGCATCTATTCCCAAGTCGCAAAAAACCTGGTCCGGGGTTAACACAATGACAAAATCCTATTACGAATTTTTCTGCCCGGTGAAAGTGGTGGCAGGCAATGCCGCGCTGGAACACATTCCCTACGAACTGAATACGCTGGCCGCATCACGTCCGCTGATCATCACCGACAAGGGCGTGCGCGGCGCCGGTCTGATCGAGCATGTGCTGAACGCGTTCAGTGAAAGTGAAATGGATGTGGTGGACATTTATGACAATGTGCCGCCGGATTCCTCGACGCATGTGGTGAAGGACATCGCGCGCGTCTACCGCGAAAAGAAGTGCGATTCCATCATCGCGATCGGTGGTGGCTCGGTCATCGACACCAGCAAGGGCGTGAACATTCTGGTGTCGGAAAATGGTAACGATCTGTCGGAGTTTTCCGGGGTGGGCGTGCTGAAACGTCCGCTGAAACCGTTTTTTGTGATTCCCACCACGGCGGGCACCGGTTCCGAAGTGACACTGGTGGCGGTAATCGCCGACACGGAAAAAAATGTGAAGCTGCCGTTCACGTCGTATTTCCTGCTGCCGAATGTGGCGATCCTCGATCCGCGCATGACGCTGACCCTGCCGCCGCACATCACCGCGATGACGGCGATGGATGCCATGACGCACGCCATCGAAGCCTACACCGGTCTGGGCAAGAATCCGATCAGCGATGCCTACGCCACTTCCGCGATTTGCAAGATCAGCCAGAACCTGATGCGCGTGCTGGACCAGCCCGACGACGCCGATGCTCGGCTGGAACTGGCGCAGGCGTCCACCATGGCGGGCATTGCGTTCTCCAATTCGATGGTGGGGCTGGTGCATTCACTGGGGCATTCGCTGGGCGCGCTGTGTCATCTGCCGCACGGTCTGTGCATGAATCTGTTTCTGCCCTATGTGCTGGAATACAACCTGGCGCAGCGCGGCGATGTGATTGGTGAACTGCTGCTGTATCTGGCGGGCGCGGAAATTTATGCGCGCACACCGCCGCAGGATCGTGGCGCGAAAGCCATCACGGTGATTCGCGGCATTCGCGATGAACTGAATCGTCGCTGCAAGTTGCCGCGCACGCTGGCGGAAACCGGCAAGGTGACGAAGGAACAGTTGCCGAAGCTGGCGGAAATGGCGCTGGATGACGGCTCGATCATTTACAACCCGGTGGAAGTGGATCTGGCCGATGCGCTGGGTGTGCTGAACCGGGCCTGGGGATGAGGGAAATACCGGCAACATGCGCCGTCAGTTCAGGCTGGCGGCGCGCTTGTCCTGCAGGTGAGCCACAAAATCCTCCAGCGGCTCCGGCCGTCCGAACAGGTAACCCTGATATTGCCGGCAACCGTAGTGCAGCAGCATGTCGCGCTGGGTTTCGGTTTCCACGCCTTCGGCAATCACATTCAGTCCCAGCGTTTCGCTCATGCGGATGATGGTCTGCACGATGGCTTCGTCCGAGCGGTCCTGTCCCAGATCCTGCACAAAACTGCGATCGATCTTGAGCTGGTTCAGCGGCAGTTTTTTCAGATAGGACAGTGACGAATAGCCGGTGCCGAAATCGTCCATCGAGAAGGCAATTCCCATTTCTTTCATCACGCGCATTTTCAGGATGAATTCGTCGATGCCTTCCAGCAGCAGGCTCTCGGTGATTTCCAGTTCCAGCCGGCGTGGATTGGCGCCGGTTTCCGCCAGAATCGCCCGCACGTTGTCGACGAAATCGGTGTGGCGGAATTCGCGGGCGCTGACGTTGACCGATAGCATCAGATCGCGGGTGGCCGGATTGCTTTCCCAGCGTTTGAGCTGCAGGCAGGTTTCGCGCAGCAGCCACTGGCCAATGGGAATGATCAGGCCGCTTTCTTCCGCCAGGGGAATGAATTCCAGCGGTGGCACCAGGCCGCGTTCGGGATGTTGCCAGCGCAGCAGCAGTTCGGCGCCGCACACAGCGCCGGATGCGTCCACCTGTTTCTGGCAGTAGATGCGCAGCTGTTTTTCATTCAGGCTGCGGCGCAATTCGGTTTCGGTGCGGGTACGCCGTTCCAGTTCCTGCTGCATCAGTGGATCGAAAAAGCGCAGGGTGTTGCGCCCGCTTTTCTTGGCGCCGTACATGGCCAGGTCGGAATGCTTGAGGATGTCCTCCATGCTGGTGTCGTGGTCGCGGAAAATCACCACGCCGATGCTGGCGGTGCAGTTGTATTCCTCGCCGTTGAGCAGATAGGGCCGGGCGAAGGACTGCAGCAGTTTGTCGCCCGCTGCCCTGGCCCGGGTCATGGCGCGGTGAATGTCCGGATCGAGTTCTTCCAGCAGGATGACGAACTCGTCGCCGCCCAGACGCGCGACGGTGTCCTGCTCGCGCACCAGTGTGTTCAGGCGCAGGGTGACTTCCTGCAGCAGCAGATCGCCGGTTTCATGGCCGGCGGTGTCGTTGATCACCTTGAAGTGGTCCAGATCGATGAACAGCACGGCGCAATATTGCAGGCTGCGCGAGCTGTTGGCCATGGCGTGACGCAGACGGTCCAGCAGCAGGCGCCGGTTGGGCAGGTTGGTGAGCGGATCATAGAAGCCGAGGCTGATGATCTCCTCCTCGGCACGTTTGCGTTCGCTCAGATCGCGTAAAAAGGCGAAGCCGGCACCCGCACCGCTGGTCAATGCCACGGCTTTCACTTCCACGGGCCAGAGGCTGCCGTCGCGGGCGCGGTGCATGGTTTCAAACTGGATGGCGCCTTCGCTGCCCAGCCGCCGGATCCGGCTTTCCACCTGCGCGGCATTTTCCAGGCCGTCCAGTTCGTGAATGTGCAGGTCCAGCAGCTGCTCGCGGGTGTAGCCGGAGCGGCGCAGGTAGGCGCCGTTGATTTCCAGGATGCGGCCCTGCGTGTCGAACAGGCAGAAGCCGTCGATGGAGGTTTCCAGAATGTCGTGATACAGCTGCGACGTGGCGCGTAATTGTGCTTCGGAGCGCTGGCGGGCGGCGTTGATGTCGAGCTGGTCCAGGCCGTGCCCCAGGTTGGTGGCCATTTCCACCAGCAATCCGACGGTCTTCTCGTCAAACGGGTGGGGCGCGTTGTGGTACAGCGTCAGCACGGCGTAGGGTTTGCCGGCGCGCTTGAAACCCACGGCCGCCGACGCACGCCAGCCGTAGGGTTTGGCGCGTTCATGCCAGAGCGAAGTAAGGTCCGCTGTGGAAAAATCCTGGATGAAGACGGGGCGGGTTTCGCGGAAGGCGGTGCCGGTGGGGCCGCGTCCTTCGGGAACAGAGGCCTGCGCCGAGATTACCAGGCCGTCGAGATAGGTCTGGTGCTGGCCGTAACGGGCCACCGGCACGATGCGCTGGGTTGCCGGATCGACCGTGCCGATCCACGCCAGCGTCATGCCGCCCAGTTCCACCGCAATCCGGCAGACCCGGTCGAACAGGGTGGACTCGTCGGTGCAGGCATTCAGCGCCTGATTGGTGTGCGACAGCGCGGCATACAGCTGGTTGAGAATCCGGATCTGGGTTTCGTCGTGCTTGCGGGCGCTGATGTCGTGCACCACGCCGGCGATGCAGGACACCTGACCGCTGCTGTCGCGGATGGGGGAAGACTGGTCCTGTATCCAGCGGATCTCGCCGTCGGGCCGGATGATGCGGTATTCACTGTTGCAGTAGCGCTGGCCGCGGCGGGTGTCCATGGCCTGCGTGGCGGCGCGGTCGTCCGGGTGTACCAGGGCCATCCAGCCCTGGGTGGTGGGCTTGGCGCCGTTGTCCGGCAGCCCCGACAGGCGGTTGGCAGTGGGGCTCAGGTAGAAGATTTCGCCATCGTCGATCGCCCGCAGCCAGAACACCATGTCGATGCTCTCGCCCAGCTGGCGGAACAGCTGGTCCTTGTGACGGATGATGGCTTCAATCTGCTCGGTGCGGTTGGGCATGGCGGGTCGCTATCCTTGTGGCGAGGCGGAAGGTCAGGGCGCCTCAGGATAGTCTGGTTGAAAATCAGGGTATTGCCAGCAAAAGGAAGCCCGCTGCGGTCCTTGTCCTGGCTATGCCGGCAGGAACCGGGGCCGCAGCGGGCGATTCGCGAGAAAACTTTTCAGTTTTTATGGGTTATACGGCGCTTTCGAATTCTTTCTTGTCCAGCTTGGGGCCCAGGAAGCTCGCGCGCTGGGTAGAGGGCTGGTAATCCGCGAGTTTGCGCTGGATGTCTTCCCGTTTGACCGGAATCACGTCCTTGGGCTGGGCGGCACGGGCCTGTATGCGCTTTTTCAGCAGATGGGTCTGAATCATTTTGATCATGGCTGGGAACCTCTAAAAGCTTTATTGTCGTTATCCTTTTAGCCCCCGCGTCTGGCCTCAAACTCCGCTGGCCGGACGGTATGGTCTTGCAAGTGAAGTCGCCCTGCAGACTTTTTTGTTTTACCTGGGTCCAGTGTATGTGGCCGGGTCTCAGGGGCTCTACCCCCAACTTCCCAAAGTGTTAAGACTGTCAAAAATCGTCGGTTCAGGTTGATTGAAATGTGAACAGATGCACAATGCAGGTCAAAATGTGACCAATCTTGTCAGCCGGCACAACCGGACCGCCGTCACAGACGGGGACAGGCTGACAACTTTTTTCCTAACGAATCTAGTTTGATGGATGTTTGCATGACCCACCCGGAAGCCCCCCTGCAGGACCGCAATTTCGATGATCTGGCCGACCAGTTTGCCCGCCGTGTCTATGGTGGCAGCAAGGGGCGCATCCGGCTGGCGCTGCTGGAGCGGGATCTGCGTGAGGCGGTGCCCGGCCTGTATGGCGAGGGGCCACGGCTGCGGATTCTGGATGCCGGCGGCGGGGAAGGGCAGTTCAGCCAGACCCTGGCGGCGCTGGGGCATTCCGTCGCTCTGTGTGATCTGTCGGCGGAAATGGTGCAGCGGGCGCAGTCCAGCGTGCAGGCGGCCGGACTGGCGGAACGCATGCGCTGCTTCCAGGCGTCGGTGCAGGAACTGCCGGTGGGCAAGGGCTATGACCTGGTACTGTTTCATGCCGTGCTGGAATGGGTGGCCGATCCGTTTGCCACCCTGCAGGCCGTGTTGCGGCAGGTGCGGCCCGGCGGACAGCTGTCCCTGATGTTCTACAACCTGCATTCCACCGTATTCCGCAGCGTGGTGCGGGGCTTTCTCGACAAGGTGCTGGCGGGCGACCTGCGTGGCAAGGGCCGGGGCCTGACCCCCATCAGCCCGCTGGAGCCGGAGCAGGTGCTGGCCTGGCTGGCGGAGGCCGGCTGGGAGGTGCAGCTGCGCAGCGGCGTGCGGGTGTTTCACGACTACATGCACCACGACATCCGCAAGCAGCAGGACGACAGCGCCCTGCTGGCACTGGAACTGCGCTATTCCCGCCTGGAGCCTTACCGCGCCCTGGCGCGCTACTACCATGTGGTGGCCCGGCGGCCGCTGGCGGGTTAGTCCGGACTGGCTATGCTTAAGCAATGATCTGATCACTAACTGGATGTGAAACAACGGGTTGGTGATCGCACGATGCAACCTTGAGCCCGTGATGCCAAATCGCTCGACCCTGCGCCCCGTCCTGCTGTGCCTGCTGCTCTGTCTGCTGACGGGGGGAGCGTTGCGGGCGACTGCGCAAACCAGCCATGAAGTGACCCTCGACCTGAACCAGCCCTCCTATGAAGTGGGCCTGCATGCCGAGTATCTGGAAGATCCCAACCGACTGCTGCAGATCCACGATTTCATCACCCATCCGATCGATTTCAGCTGGCGCGAGGGTGAATCCACCATTCCCAATTTCGGTTACTCCAAGTCAGCATACTGGCTGCGCTTTCGCATCAACAACCTGCAGGACGCCCGCGACTGGCTGATAGAAATCAACTACCCGCTGCTGGACAACATCCAGGTGTATTTCCTGTCGCGGCAGAATCTGATTGGCCAGGTGCAGACCGGCGATGCGCAGGATTTCGCAGTCAGGCCGGTCAACAATCGCAATTTCATTATTCCGTTTCCCAAAACCGAGGATCGCGAGATCGACGTGTACGTGCGGGTGATGACCAATGGCACGCTGGAAGTGCCGCTGATGATCTGGCGCAGCGATGCGTTCTGGGAAAAGGAACAAAAAATCCTGGCGGTGAAAGGCATCTACACCGGCCTGATCCTGGTGATGGTGCTGTACAACCTTTTCATCTATCTGGCAGTGAAGGAAGCCAGTTATCTGTACTACGTCTGCTACGCGTTTTTCATTCTGATGCTGCAGCTGTCGCTGGACGGTTTTGCCTACCAGATGCTGTGGCCGTTTGCGCCCGGCTGGCACGAGATCAGCCTGCTGCTGAGCATAGCCTTTGCATCGGCGTTCCAGAGCCTGTTTACCAATTCCTTTCTCGATCTGGAACATCGGCTGCCGCTGGCGTCGAAGGCGCTGCTGGGGCTGGTGTTGCTGCTGGTGCTGTGCGCCGCCGGCGCGCTGAGTGCGCCCTACGCCGTGATGATCCGCATCGTGGTGGCGCTGGTGTTTCCGGTGTCGCTGGTGTGTCTGATTGCCGGGATTTACCTGTTCTCGCGCGGGGTGGCCGTGGCGCGCTATTTCGTGGTGGGCTGGACCGTGTTTTTCACCGGCGTGCTGGCGCTGGCGGCGAGCAAGTTTGGCCTGCTGCCCATCAATTTCTTCACCAACAACGCCATGCAGATCGGCTCGGCGCTGGAGGTGGTGCTGTTCTCGCTGGCACTGGCGGATCGCATCAATATCGACAAGCGGGAAAAGCTGGCTGCCAAGCAGGAAGCCATCAAGAATCTGGAGCGCTTCAAGGCGCTGTATGACAACGCCATTGAAGGTATTTTTCAGTGCACGATGGAAGGCCATTTTCTCAGTGCGAATCCGTCGATGGCGCATTTTCTCGGTTACGGCAATCCGCAGGAATTCATCAGCCATGTAACGGCGCAGGGACCGCAGGCTTTCATGGACCCGACGCAGTATCACGAATTTCGCCGCGCCGTGCTGAGCAAGGGGCAGGTGCTGAATTTCGAGGCGCAGGGCCGCCGGCGCGACGGCAAGCCATTCTGGTTTGCACTGTCGGCGAAGATGGTGCGTTCCGCCAGTGATCGCCAGAGTCTGATTGAAGGCTTTGTGGTGGACATTACCGAGCGCAAGCGCAGTGAAGAGCAGCTGCATTTTCTGGCGCGGCATGATCCGCTGACAGGGCTGGTAAACCGGCGCGAGTTCGAACAGCGGCTGGAGCTGGCGCTGAAGCGGTCGCGGCAGGAGGGTTTGCGTCATACTCTTCTGTTCATGGATCTGGACCAGTTCAAGCTGGTGAACGACACCTGTGGCCATATTGTGGGTGACGAACTGCTGCGGCAGGTGACCTTGCATTTGCAGCAGCAGATGCGCGCCGGTGATACGCTCGCGCGCATGGGCGGTGATGAATTCGGTGTGCTGCTGGAAGGTTGCAGTGGCGACAATGCCGCTCACGTCGCCAACAAGATCCGCACCACCATTCAGGATTTCCGCTTTGTCTGGGACAACAAGATTTTCACCCTGGGCGTGAGCATCGGGCTGGTGACTGTGACCGACCAGATTACCTCGGTGAAGGATCTGCTCAGCCTGGCCGATGCTGCCTGCTACGCCGCGAAGGATGCCGGCCGCAATCGGGTGCATGAATTCGATCCCGGCGACACCGAGCTGGCGGCCAAGCAGAGCCAGATGCAGTGGGCTGCGCGCATCAACGAGGCGCTGGAGAAAAATCTGTTCGTGCTGTATATGCAGTCGATCGTGCCGGTGGATGCGGCTTCGCCCCAGGCGCTGCGTCACTATGAAGTGCTGGTGCGCATGCAGAATGGCGACAACATTGTCTATCCGGGCTCGTTTCTGCCGGCCGCCGAGCGCTACAACCTGATGCCGCAGCTGGACCGCTGGGTGGTGAAAAACCTGTTCCGCTGGATGGCCGAGCATCGCGAACGTATCAACGAGTGGGCGCTGTGCTCCATCAATCTGTCCGGCCTGACGCTGGGCGACGAGGATTTTCCGGCTTTCCTGCATGCGCAGTTTGCCGCCTGGAATATTCCCCACGACAAGATCTGTTTTGAAATCACCGAAACCATCGCAGTCACCAATCTGGGCAGCACGCTGCGCTTCATCGAGGAATTCCAGGCCATCGGCTGCCGTTTCTCGCTGGATGATTTCGGCAGCGGTTTCTCGTCGTATGGCTATCTGAAAAATCTGCCGGTGGACTACCTGAAGATCGACGGCGCCTTCGTCAAGGATATCGAGTCCGACGAAATCGATTACGCGATGGTGGAATCGATCAACCGCATCGGTCATGTCATGGGCAAGAAGACCATCGCCGAGTTTGTGGAGAACGAAAACATTCTGGCGCAGCTGCGGGTCATCGGCGTGGACTACGCGCAGGGCTTTGGTATTTCCGAGCCGGTTCCCATCGACACGGCGCCCTGACGATTTTGCTGATGCAGGCCATTGCGACGCTGCGCCGGCGCGGACACAATGGCCACTCCCAGCGGCGGTGGTTTTCCCATGTCACATTCCTTTCACGATAATGTCACCATAATGGCGGATCGGTATCTGGATCAGGCCATTGCCTTGCTGTCCCTGCCGCAGATGGATGAAGACGCCGTGCATGATCTGCGCGTGCTGATGAAGCAGTTGCGCGGTCTGGTGCGGCTGTATCGCGGCGATGATGCCAAGCCTGTGATCAGAACCATTAATGTCGTGCTGCGGGATGTGGCCAAAGTTTTCTCTGCCCGGCGCGATGCGCTGGTGCTGGCGGAAACACTGGAACAGGTGGCGCGGCGCAGCAATCGTCGTGTGGCCAGCGAACTGCAGCAGATTCTGCGCGAGGTGACGCAGCAGGTGGCGGACGTGCAGCCGGTGCTGGAACCGCTGGCGCTCGTCACGGAACTGCAGCGCGTGCGTGCGCTCTGGCATCAGCATTTGCAGCAACCGGACAGTGAATTTCTGCTGGACGCATTGGCGCGTTCCTATCGTCGTAATCGTCGGGAAGGTCGCGCCGCCCTGCGGCAACGCGACACTCATGCGCTGCACGACTGGCGCAAGCGGGTGAAATATTTCGGCTACCAGCTGGGCGTGCTGGAAGTGCAGGATGCTTGGCTGCAGCAGCAGAAGGAAATGGTGCGCAGACTGGGATCGCTGCTGGGCAAGGTGCACGATCTGGATGTGCTGGATGATTATCTGTGGTCGCGTGACCGGGTGGATGTGAACCTGCTGGGTCAATTGGGCAAGCGGCGGGCGCGGCTGGTCAAGCAGATCAGGGCACTCTACCGGCGCATCTTCGCGCACCCGGCCAAACGTTTTCGAAGGAAGCTGGACACCCGATGAAATACCTGACGTTGATCCGCCATGGCAAGTCGAGCTGGAATTTTGAGGAGTTGCAGGATTTTGAGCGGCCGCTGAGTGCGCGTGGCTGGCGTGACAGTCCGCGCATGGCGGATGTATTTGCCGGTTATGCACAGCAGCCGGATCAGTGGCTCAGCAGTTTTGCCACCCGCGCACTGACTACGGCGCGCATTTTTGCGCATCACCTGAATTATCCGGTGGAAAAAATCGTGATCAGTGAAGCGGTGTATGAAGTGGATGCTGGTTCGCTGCTGGAATTTCTGCGCATCGCGTTTCCTGCCTGCAAGCATCTGCTGGTGTTTGGCCATAATCCGGGGCTGGAGGATCTGGCGCAGTCGCTGTGTCTTGATGAAATCAAGCCGCTGCCTACCTGCTCCATCGTGCAACTGAAACTGGATATCAAACAATGGAGCGAACTGGCGCCAGGATGTGGCCGGCTCGAGCGGTTTGATTTTCCGAAGAAATTCCGCTGACCTGGCGTTACTTCATCAGATCATCCATCAGCGAGCGCAGGAAGCGCGCTGCTTCTCCTCCTGTCACCACACGGTGATCGAAGCTCAGGCTCAGTGGCAGCATGCGATGCGACGCGAAGCCTTCAGCGGTCGCCACTACGCTCTGATAAATTCGCCCCGCACCGAGGATCGCCACGGTCGGCGGTACCACGACCGGATTGCCATAGCGACCGGCAATGGTGCCGTAATTGGATAGCGTGAGGGTGGCGCCGATCATTTCCTGCGGTGGAATGGTGCGGCCACGCACGTCGGCGCGCAGATGTTCGAGGCCGTCGCGCAGGTCTTCTGCCGTGCGTGTGGTGATGTTGCGCAGCACCGGCACGAACAGGCCGTCCGGCGTGTCCACTGCAATGCCCAGATCCACTTTTTCGATCACGCGCAGCGTATCGCTGTTGCTGTCATACCACGCATTCAGTTGCGGTTCTGCTACGCAGGCATGAGCCAGCGCGCGTACCAGCCGCATGGTAATGTCCTCGCCTTTCGGCCAGTGGTGTACGTCCACATCATCATTGATTGTAACTTTCACAACTTCCGCATGTGCCCGCGCCATGTTGCGCGCCATGGATCGGCGCACGCCCCGCAGCGGTTTCGCTTCACCCAGTTGCAGGGTAAGCTGCGCCGCTTTTTCCACATCGGTACTGGTGATGAGCCCGCCGTTGCCGCTGCCACTCACCTGGCCTAAATCAACGTTGAGACGTTTGGCCAGTGCTCGAATCGCGGGTGTAGCCAGATTCATGCCGCTACCATGACGGTGGGCGCTTCCAATGATGAAATGTTCCACTTCAGCGGTCTGGTTTGCCGTTTCCATTTTGCCGACGACAGTGCCGCTGTCTTCCTGTTCTTCGCCGGCAAATTCCAGCAGGGGTTCGCCGATGTGCACAAGGTCGCCCTCGGCGCCGAAACAGGCGGCAATGATGCCGGCCTGTGGCGAGGGAATGTCGACGATGGCCTTGGCGGTCTCTACTGAAACCAGTGTCTGATCCAGCGCGACAGCATCGCCGGGCTTGACGTGCCACTGCACGATTTCCGCTTCCTGCAAGCCTTCGCCCAGATCAGGCAATTTGAAATATTTCATGCGGGTTCCTTTTACGCAAACTGCATCGCGCGCAGCGCTGCACTCACAATGTCATGCACGTCAGGCAGATAAATGTTCTCGCGACGGAAATAGGGAATCGGCGTGTCGAATCCGTTCACCCGTTCCACCGGCGCCTTTAAAAACAATAGACCTTTTTCCGCCATCACGGAGGCAATTTCGGAACCCACGCTGCAGGGGCGCGGCGCCTCCTGCACGATCACGCAGCGGCCGGTTTTTTCCACCGAGGCCAGCAAGGTGTCGTAGTCGATGGGATTAAGTGAAGCCACGTCGATCACTTCGGCGGAGATGTTCTGCTTCTCCAGTGCGCGCGCCGCCTGCAGTGTTTCGTGCACACTGGCGCCCCAGCTGATCAGGGTGACATCGCGGCCTTCCTTCAGCGTGAAGCAGGTATCCAGCGGCAGGCCGACACCGTCGTCGCGGATTTCCTGTTTCACCATGCGATAGATGCGGGTGGGTTCCAGGAAAATCACCGGATCGGGATCTTCAATCGCACTCAGCAATAAGCCATAAGCGCGGGTGGGGGAAGAAGGCACGACTACGCGCAGGCCGGGAATCTGCGCGAAGATGGCTTCGGTGCTTTCGCAATGATGTTCCGGTGCGTGAATGCCGCCGCCGAACGGTGTGCGCAACACCATTGGGCAATGCAGACGGCCCCGTGTGCGATTGCGCAGGCGCGCAGCATGGGAAACGATGTGCTCGATGGCAGCATAAATGAAACCCATGAACTGGATTTCCGCCACCGGCCTCAGACCTTGTGCGGCCATGCCGACGCTGATGCCGGCAATCAGGGATTCCGCCAGCGGAGTGTCCATCACGCGCCTGCAGCCAAAACGTTCTTTCAGTCCGGCAGTGGCGCGGAAGACGCCGCCGTTGGTGCCGATGTCTTCGCCCAGCACCACAACGTTGCTTTCTTTTTCCATCGCGCGAGCCAGTGCCAGATTCACCGCTTCCACCATCGTTACGACATGGGTGGCTGGCGCTTGATGGTCGCCAGAAGAATGCACAGCCGTGCTCCAGGTTTCCTTAGTGCCCATGGTGGTGGCCTCCCGACAGACGTGCAGCTTTTTGTTTGGCGCGTTCGCGCTGGCTGATCAGATGGGGTGGTGTGGTGTCGAACAGATAATTGAAAAGATCGTCCACAGGTTGCAGTGGCAGCGACTGATATTCCTTTACCGCCATTTCGATTTTGCTCTGGCAGTCAGCAACCAGTTGCTGTTCTTTCTGCTCGTTCCACAGATCGTGCTGGTGCAGGAATGTTTGCAGTCGTTTGACTGGTTCCAGCAGCCAGGCCGCATTCACTTCCTCGTGATCGCGGTAACGGGTTGCGTCGTCTGCAGTGGTGTGATCGCCGAGCCGGTAGGAAACCGCTTCGATCAGTGTGGCGCCCTTGCCGGCATGTGCTTTATCCAGCGCATAACGCACGGCGTCATATACGGCACAGACATCGTTGCCATCCACCTGGAAACCTTCCACGCCGGCGGCCACCGCTTTCTGTGCAATGGTGGCGGCGCCAGTCTGCAGCTTGCGCGGTACGGAAATGGCCCACTGATTGTTGTTCACCACCAACACCATCGGCAGTTGCCAGGCGCCGGCCAGATTGAGCGGTTCGTAAAAATCGCCACGCGAGGTGGCGCCTTCACCGCAGGTCACCAATGCTGCGCGTTTTTCGCCGCGAATCTTGAAAGCGCTGGCGATCCCGGCTGCGTGTGTGATCTGGGTGGCAATCGGCACGCAGTTGGGAAAATCCTGCGCGGCGCCGGCATAAAAATTGTTGCCCCACTCATCGCCGCCCCAGTACTGCAGCATCTGCACGAAATTAACGCCCCGCAAAAACTGCGCGGCCTGATCGCGGTAATAGGGAACGAACACATCCTGCGGCTGCAGTGCGCAACCGATGCCGGTGCCGATGGCTTCCTGCCCCAGACAGGATGCGTAGGTGCCCATCTGTCCGGTGCGCTGCAGGGCCACCACGCGTTTGTCGAACAGGCGGATCAGCGTCATGGTGCGATAGAACTTCAGCAGCAGCTCGGTATCGCGCATCCAGTCCGGAACGGGTGCGTAGGCGGTTCCGGCCGGATCGATGAATTGTTTCTGTTGATAGGGTGTGTCGGTGTAGCGCATGCGTTACTCCTGTCCATCACGCTGTTCAGTGGTAAAGAATTTCTTCTGCCATGTGATCCGCGACCTGCGACGGCGGCATATTGTCACGGGTGGCGCGCTCGAAAATGTGCAGCAGGGTTTCACCGATGCCCCAGGTTTTGGTGCGAATGGTGCTCTCGCTGCGCTGCAGATGACCGAGCGATACCTTGATCAGGCCGCCGGCATTGATCACATAATCCGGCGCATACAGAATGCCGCGTTCATGCAGGGTCTGGCCGTGACGCGCTTCCGCCAGCTGGTTGTTGGCAGAGCCGGCAATGATGTCGCAGTCCAGCAGCGGCAGCGTGTTGTCATTGATCACGGCACCCAGTCCACAGGGCGCGAGAATGTGACAGTGAGAATGGAAAAAATGTTCGGCGTTAACAGGTTCGGCGCCAAACGCGCGGCGCACCTGTTCGACTTTTTGCGTGTCGATGTCTGCGACCAGTAGTCGTGCGCCCTCTTTGTGCAGCAGTTCCGCCAGCGCAAAACCGACATTGCCCACGCCCTGGATCGCCACGATGCGTCCTGCCAGATCCGCGCTGCCGTAACGGTGAAAGGCCGCAGCCTTCATGCCCGCGAGCACGCCCAGCGCGGTCATGGGGGAGGGATCAAGTCCATCGATATTGCTGCCGGAAACATACGGTGTGACGCGCGCCACTTCATCCATGTCATGCAGATGGGTGCCGCTGTCCACCGCCGTGATATAGCGGCCGCCCATTTCATTCACGAATTTGCCGAACGCGCGGTAGAGGGTGGCGCGATCATGTGGAATGTTCGGTTTCAGGATGACGGCCTTGCCGCCACCTTGCGGAACCCTGGCCAGCGCAGCCTTGTAACTCATGCCGCGGGCAAGACGAATGGCATCGGTAATGGCGGCTTCGTCGGAACTGTATTCGATACAGCGACAACCGCCCAGTGCAGGGCCCAGCTTGGTGTTGTGGATGGCGATGATGGCTTGCAGTTGCGCCGATTCATCAGATTTGAAATGCAGTTCGCTCAGATGCGCCTGCCCGATTTTGTCGAACATGGTACTACTCCTTCCAAACGAGGGTGGGGTAACACCCGTGAACGTTCTTCCGGTGCCGTGAAGCATTCTGGATCGCAGAACGGCTTCACCAACAGGATGCGTTTTTCACACGCTGTTTTAAAGATATAAGAAAAAATCGATTTTGACGAATGGCAGGAATGGTTTTTGTGTTGGGAATTTGTGCCGGATTTTTCACAGGGCAACAAAAAGCCGCCTAACCGTTTGATATCGTTTCAGTATCAAGAGTCAGGCGGCGAATTGCACGAGTGGCTCAATAAGGGTTGGGGGTATCCAGATCCACCGCTTGTTTATAACCGGGGATTTTGATCTGTTCCCGCGTAATTGCCAGTTCGCTGCCTTCCACCACCGGATCGCCATAGCGGTAAATCGAGGCGGGGATTTCCTGCAGCACCTGTGCGTGATAGCGCTGCTGTTCTTCCCGCACGGATTCGTTGCGGTGCAGGTAATCGGTCCAGCCCTTGCCGCCGTGGCGGGCCTGCAGAATGTCTGTGGTGCGTTGCGGTGACAGCATCACGGCGGTGGCGTTGTTGCCGCCAAAGCCCTTTGCGTTAATGATCGCGGAATCGAAATGGCCGCGTGCAAACGGCCGGTGCTCGATGCTCAGCGACAGGTTTTTCTGGTGAATGTCAGACGCAAAGTGGGTGACGGTTTTGATGCCAGGCAGAATGTTTTCCGCGAACACACCCAGCGCTGCCGCCACCTGGTCGCCACCGGCGGAACCGATGGAATGGCCGAGATAGGCCTTCACCGCCGCTACCGGCCAGTGGGAAATGCCGAACGCTTCCGCCACGCTGTCCAGCACGTGGGATTCGGTGACGCGGTTCTGCGGCGTACCGGTACCGTGCGCCATCACGAACGAACGTTGCAGGTCTGGCGCCAGCTTCTGCGCGAAATGCACGGCGCGGCCCAGCGTCAGATAGTTGCCCATGCCCGGCGCGGAAATGGATTTCTTGATGCCGTCGGCGTGCACGAACACGGCCGGCGCTGCGCCATAAATCGTGGCGCCCAGTTGCAGCGCCAGCGCATCGGCGCACAGCACCACATACTGTGACGATTCGGCAATAGTGAAACCGCAGTTGTCGGAGAACGGCCGGCAGGCACGACGGTGATCCGGCTCGCCGCTAATGCCGTCCAGTTTGCGCAGGCCATCGTCTTCCGCCAGTGCGCCCATCGCACGATAGCCTTCCATGATTTCCGGCAGGATCGGTGCGTCTGCGGTGCCGACAATTGCAATCAGGGATTTGCCGGTCTGGATGTCCTGGATCGCTTTTTCCAGGTTGTACAGAAACGTTGCGCAGGCGCCCATCATGGCGCCGGTGGCGCCCACATTGCCGATCACGTATGCATTGACGAAATCCGCCGCCATTTCCGCAAAACCCAGCGGACACTGCTTCGACGAGGTGCGCTTGCCCATCAGGCTGGCGCGCATCATGCCGCCGTTGCCGTATTCGTCCATCTGGCTCATGGCCGCGCTGGCGTACACGCTGATTTTGTCCGGCGAAATCTGGTCCACGATCTGCTGCCAGGGGATACCCACTGACTGCACCGCGTCGGTGGCTGCGTAAATGGCCATTTCCAGTCCGCGCGGATGCTGGCGTGCGGCATAACTGGCGCCGGGTTCAAAACCGCTGGGCAACTGTCCGGCGGCACGCACGGGGAAAGGCTGATGATCCGGCAGCAGGATCGCAGTGCTTTCATACAGCTGGATGGAAACGCGATCGTTGTCGATGGGGGTTACGCGCCAGTTGGCGGGAATTTCCTGCGGCAGATCGCGCTTGCGGGTGGTGAAGGTCTGGAATTCGCCGTCGGGTGAAACCACCATCTTGCGTTGCACATAAACGCGTTCCACATCGAAATGATTTTTCTCGATCCTGCGCACCAGTGTGCCGTCGACAATTTTTTTCTCGTCGTCGGTGTGCATCAGCACCGACAGTGCGCGCAGACACTCCTGGCGACGGGTGGCATCCAGTTGCTCCAGTACCATCCGCAGGTAACCGTGGTGAAACGAACTGCGTCCTGCGGCATTGATGCCACCGAATCCGATAATCAGCGGTAGGGGAGTCATGGGTTACCTTTCCGGAAAATGCAGGGATTATTGCGTGGCCATTGTAGGGAGGTACTCACGCAGGCGACAGACTTGTCAGTCGCGTTTGTTTCAGCAAAGTGAAACCATTTGTAAAAGTGTAAGAAGGTATGTCGGGGCGCGCCAGTGTGCAAGTTCCACCAGCAAAAACGCCCGGTTTGTTACCGGGCGTTGCAGGCCGGTCCGGTGTTGAAGCCGGGCCGGCAGTGACGTTGTGCGTCAGGGTCAGATCAGTTCCAGCGCGACCGAAGTGGCTTCGCCACCGCCGATGCACAGGGACGCCACACCGCGTTTGCCGCCGCGCTTTTTCAGCGCATGGATCAGCGACAGGATGATGCGGGAACCAGTGGAACCGATGGGATGACCCAGGGCGCAGGCGCCGCCGTTCACGTTCACTTTCGAGTGCGGAATGTTGTGCTTGATCATCGCCAGCATGGTCACCATGGCGAAGGCTTCGTTGATTTCGAACAGGTCGACGTCGGCCACGGTCCAGCCGGTCTTGTCGAACAGTTTCTGCAGCGAGCCGACCGGCGCGATGGTGAATTCGGACGGGTGCTGCGACTGGGTGGAATGACCCACGATGCGGGCCAGCGGCTGCAGGCCACGGGCTTTCGCCTCGGATTCACGCATCAGCACCAGGGCCGAAGCGCCGTCGGAAATCGAGCTGGCGTTGGCGGCGGTCACGGTGCCGTCTTTGGCAAAGGCGGGTTTCAGGGTGGGGATCTTGTCGATGCTGGCGTTGCCGGGTTGCTCGTCTTCGGTTACCAGGGCGTCGCCCTTGCGGGTTTTCACGGGCACCGGAACGATTTCGTCGGCGAAGGAGCCGTCTTTCACCGCGCGCTGGGCGCGCAGCAGGGATTCGATAGCGAACTCGTCCATGGCGGCGCGGGTCAGGCCTTCTTTGTCAGCCACTTCCTGGGCGAAAGAGCCCATCAGGCGACCGGTCTTGGCGTCTTCCAGACCGTCCAGGAACATGTGGTCCTTGATTTCGGCGTGGCCCATGCGCAGGCCGGCGCGGGCTTTTTCCAGTACGTAGGGAGCGTTGGTCATGGATTCCATGCCGCCGGCGACCATGATGTCGTTGGTGCCGGCCTTGATCAGGTCATGGGCCAGCATGGTGGCTTTCATACCCGATCCGCACAGTTTGTTGATAGTGGTGCAGCCGGTGGCGGTGGGCAGGCCGGCATCCAGTGCTGCCTGGCGGGCGGGGCCCTGTTTCAGGCCGGCGGGCAGAACGCAGCCCATGATCACTTCCTGCACGTCTTCCGGCTTCAGGCCGGCGCGGGCGACTGCTTCGCGGATGGCGATGGCGCCCAGCTGGGTGGCGGTCACGCTGCCCAGAGCGCCCTGAAAGCCGCCCATCGGGGTACGGGCGCCGTTTACGATCACTACTGCGTCGTTGCTCATGGTATGAGTTTCCTAAGTAAATTCCGTTGATCGGGAGAGGGTGGCGCGGTGTACGCCGTATGCGGGGACGCATTCTAACGGGATTTCGCCGCAGGTGCGACCGGGTGAAAAGCGCCAGCGGCGCAGGGGTTCACTTGTTCAGCAGGGTCTGCGCCGACTGTGCCGCGCGCTGGGTGGCATTTTTGATCTGGCCGCGCTGGTGCTGCAGCAGGGCGGTAAACCCGTCTTCCGACAGCGGCTGGCTGTAGTAGTAGCCCTGCGCCACGTCGCACTCGCATTCCTGCAGGTACTTGATCTGGTCGAGGGTCTCGGTGCCCTCGGCAATCACCGACAGGTTCAAGCTGTGGCCCAGCTGGATGATGGCGTCGACGATGGTGCCGTTGTCGGGATCTTCCAGCATGTCCTGCACGAAGGAGCGGTCGATCTTGATTTCGTCCATCGGCATTTTTTTCAGGTAGCTCAGGGAGGAATAGCCAGTGCCGAAATCATCGATGGCCAGCTGCACGCCGATGGCCTTGATCTGTTTCAGCAGGCGGATCGCCAGATCCACGTTGTCCATGACCGCGGTTTCCGTCAGTTCCAGCACCAGATGCTGCGGCGGCACGCCACTGGCTTCAAGATGAGTGCGGACTGCGCTCACAATGTCGGACTGGTGCAGCTGCACCGGGCTGACGTTCACGGAAATGGTCAGGTGGGAAATGCCGTCGTTGTGCCACTTGCGCAGACACTCGCAGGATTTCTGCAGCACCCACTCGCCGATCGCCACGATGGCGCCAGTGCGTTCCGCCAGCGGAATGAATTCATTGGGTGGCACCAGTCCGCGCTCGGGATGATGCCAGCGCACCAGCGCTTCCGCACCGCGCACTTCACCGCTCAGCAGATTCACCTGCGGCTGGAAAACCAGTTCCAGCTGGCCGTCATCCACCGCCGTCGCCAGCTGCTTCTCCAGCACTTTTGCTTCACGGATTTTCTGATCCACATTCGCCACGTAGAACTGGTAGCGGTTGCCGCCCTCGGACTTGGCCAGCTGCATCACGTTCTCGGCGTTTTTCAGCAGCTGCTCGGATGTGGCGGCGTCGTGCGGATAGATGGTGATGCCGATGGTGGAGGACACCTTGATGGTGTTGTTGTCGAGCCGGAACGGACGGCGCACGTTGTCGAGAATGCGCTGTGCCACATCCGCCGCCTGATAGTGATTGTTCAGACCCGGCAGCACGATGGCAAACACATCGCCACCCACCCGCGCCACGGTGTGCGCTGGATCGAGTTCTGCGCGGAAGCGGTCTGCCAGCATCAGCAGCAGCTTGTCGCCGGCGTGGTAGGAATGCAGCAGGTTCACGGATTTGAAATCGTCCAGCGCACAGTACAGCACGGCAAACATGTTGTTCTGTGCATTGGCTTCCTGGATGGACTGCTCGATGCGGCGCAGCAGCAGATTGCGGTTGGGCAGTTCGGTGAGCATGTCGTAATTGCTCAGGCGCTCCACATGCGCTTCCGCCACCCGGCGCTTGCTGTTGTATTTCTCGATCGCCTTGAACAGGTCGTTGATCTTGTGCACCCAGGCACCCAGTTCGTCATCCTCATGGCCGTGGGGTGCATCCAGTTTGTTCTGCGCCGGGCGCATCGGGTCGATGTCTTCCAGCGAACCCAGCAGTGTTGTCATCGGCCGCGCAATCAGGCCCTGGAAAATCAGATACAGCACGAAGCCGAAAAAGATCGCCTGCGCCAGACCGCTGACAAACACGTTCTGGCTGCGCTCGATGAACGCCAGTGCGGCGTTGGAGGGATCGATGCTCACTTCCAGATGGCCGTACACCACCGGCGTGGAATTGCTGTCTTCGGCGACGGCATAGCCTTTGAGTTCCAGGCTGTAACTCAGATCCTGGCCGAAGATGGAATTCATGAGCGAGCGGTAGCGGATGGTTTGCCGTTCACGATAGGAGGAGGCCAGCGGCGCTTCATTGGGCACGGAAATGGCGGCGTAAAACACGGCGGTATTCTGGAACAGTCCTTCCACCACCTGCTGCGCCAGTGCGCGATCCAGACTGAACGCTGCCTCGGTGGCCGGTTCCTGCATCATCGACAGGATTTCCTGCGTGTTCTGTTCCAGCGTTTTGCGGGCGTTGCGGGCGTCCAGCATGATCTGCACCACACTCAGCAACAGGCCCAGCAGCATGGCCGTTCCCATGACGGCAAAAAACAGCTTGTTGGACAGGCGACTGTTCAGTTTCCGCTGCATGCAGTTATCCGGTTGAGGGTGACGCGGTCAGCGATGGGCGCCATTGCGACGCTTCGCTATCATTGTTATCAGGAAGTGTGTTATTAAAACCAGTATTAAATATAACCAATGGCAAGTCAAAAAACTTTGGAATTCAATCAGCTTCAGCACTGGATGGAATGGCAGCGATGGCGATGACCGGCTCAGTTTTTTTCAGGCGTCCGGCGCAGGCGGTGATGTGGACGCTGGTGTTGCTGCTGGCGCTGGGCGGCGGGTTGCCGGACAGTGCGCAGGCCGCTGCGGATGAACAGGTGGAAGCCAGTGTGCCGCCGGTGCCGTCCAGCCGTCCGCCGGTGACAGACAAAAAGGCGCGCCAGGAACTGCAGAATCTGCTCGACAAGGGGTTGAGCCTGCTGGCGCCGGAACTGGTGGAGAAGGGCACCTTCTACCCGTTTGCCGCCGTGCTGGGTAACGATAATGAAATCCGTCTGGTGGGTGTGCCGGTCAGCGAGCGCAAGGCTGATTCCGGCGCGGCACTGAATGCCCTGGTGGCGAAAATCAAAACTCTGGCCCAGGAGCGCCGCATCCGTGCCGCCGCCTTCTTCATGGACTATGTGGCGCAGCGCAAGGACACGGAATATTCCCAGGCCGGTGTGCGGGTGGAACTGAATCATCGCCATCCCGATGCGCTGTCGGTGTTCGTTCCCTACAGCGTGACCAGCGACAAAAAGCTGCGCCTGCTGACGCCGCAGTATCGTCCCGGCAAGAACCTCACCTTTGAATCGAAGTAACTGACATAACCCGAACGACACACCATGATCAGAAGCAGCATCGACCAGTTCCAGACGGTATTACGCAAGGGCATGTTCAAGGGCCTGCATGCGGTGGGGCATCGTTCCGGCCGCGTGATCCGCGATCTGCATTACGGCCGTGAACCCGAGCAGAAGCTGGATATCTACCTGCCGGCGGATCAGCGGCGCGGCGTGCAGCTGGTGTTTTTCCACGGCGGCTCCTGGCGCTCGGGCCACAAGGATGAATACGCGTTTCTGGGCAGTGCGCTGGCAGCGTTCGGCATCAGTTGCGCGGTGGTGGGTTACCGGCTGTTTCCGCAGGTGCGCTATCCCGCCTTTGTCGAAGACGCGGCGCATGCCGTGGCCTGGTTGCAGCACAATGGCGAGCGTTATGGTTTCGATGCCGGCCCGCTCTATCTGATGGGGCATTCCGCCGGCGCACATATTGCGTGTCTGCTGGCGCTCGATGAGCGTTACCGGCAGGTGGCGCAACTGGATGACAAGGCGATCCGCGGCGTGATTGCGCTGTCGGGTGTCTATCGCTTCCGGCCGGAAAACTCGCCGTTGCATTCCGCCATCTTTGAAAGCGCGGCGCCGGATTTTGAGGTAGTGAAGCCGATCAATTTCGTTGGCCCGCATCAGGTGCCGTTATTGCTGCTGCACGGCAGCAATGACACGCTGGTGAAATACAACACGGCCCAGCGCATGTATGAAGCGGCCAGGGCGGCGGGACAGAAAGTCAGCCTGCATGCGCAGCCGGGATATGGCCATGTGCGGCCGCTGTTCGACTTTCTGCCGTTCATGCCCAATCACCAGAAGACCATGGCGCTGCTGCTGGCGTTCATGGCGGGACAGACTTCATGAAAATCCTGATCACCGGTGGCACCGGTTTCGTCGGCGAGCGTTACGTGCGGCATCTGGCGCAGACCCGTCCCGACGTGAAACTGCACTTCACCGGACGCCAGATCGAAAAGGGCAACGCGCTGGCGGCACTGGCCGGCGCGCATTATTTTCGCGGCGATCTGCTCGACGTGCCCTACGTGCAGCACATCTGCAAGGACATGGACGCCGTGGTGCACTGCGCGGCGAAGTCCGGTATCTGGGGCGATTACGATGCCTATTACAGCGCCAACGTCACCGCCACCGAGAATTTGCTGCGGGCTTGCGCCGGCACCGGCGTGCGCCGCTTCGTCAACCTGTCCACACCCAGCATTTACTTCGACGGCCGCGATCGCCTGAACGTGTCGGAAGACTTCCTGCCGGACCAGTTTTCCGACAACTACGCCCGCACCAAGTACCAGGCGGAAGTGCGGGTCAGACATGCCCACTCGGATCAGCTGCGCACCCTGTCCATCCGGCCGCGCATGATTCTCGGCGCCGGCGACCAGAACCTGTTTCCGCGCATGATCGCCAATCACCAGGCCGGCCAGCTGATGCGGGTGGGCGAGGGCAGCAACATCATCAGCACCACCCACATCGACAATCTGCTGCACGCGCTGGACTGCGCCCTGTTCGGGCCGGACAGCGTCACCGGCGACGTCTACAACATTGCCGACGCCCAGCCCTACCGGCTATGGGACATCATCGACCAGTTGATGCAGGCCGTGCATCTGCCACCGGTGGTGAAGCAGGTGCCCTATCCGGTGGCGCTGCTGGCGGCCTCTCTGATGGAAGGCTGGTACCGCCTGCGCAAACTGGAAGAGGAGCCGCGCCTGATGCGTCTGAAGGTGGAACTGATGACGCGCTCCTTCACTCTCAGCATTGAGCGGGCCAAACGCAAGCTGGGCTACCGCCCGGTCGCCACGGCCGAGGCCGCCATTGCCGAATTCGCCGACGCCTGGCTGCATGTGAAAAGCCGTGTGCGCAAAGGCTGAGGCGACATTTCGTTTTTCTGTATAATGGCGGCACTTTTCTGAATCATCCTTCCCATTGAGCAGCCGGATTCCTGCGGAAAACCTATGACACAAGATCCCCTTGGCGACCTGAGCATGAAACCCGCCCGCGATGAAGTCGTGCAGCGGCAGCAATCCCGTGGTGGCAAACAACCCGTGCGCCAGCCCAACCAGCCCGCTCCCAAATCCCGTCCGCCGGCCCGCAGTGGCAGCGGCGCCACCGGCTCCCTGTGGAGCATCGTTGTCCTCATGCTGATCATCATCGGCGCGGGCGGCTGGTATCTGTGGAACAAGATCGAAACCCTGCAGGCCAGCCTGGCCCAGTCCACCCAGGCGCTGGCAACGTCCGAGCAGGCCCTCAGCGGACTGCAGCAGACCCAGGCCCAGCTCGACAAGTCCCTCAACCGCACCGGCGACCAGATGGCGGCCGACATCAAGGCGCTGGAAAACGAAGTGCGCAAGCTGTGGGACGTGGCCAACAAGCGCAACAAGACCGCCATTGATGCCAACGCCGCGGCCATCGCCAAGCTGCAGGCGGACCTGAAAGCCCAGTCCGCCGCCCTGGAAAAACAGTCCACCGCCATCGACAAGAAAGTGGCCACGGCCGTGGATGCCGCCTCCGGCGTGAAAGCGGACATCGCCGCCCTGCAGGAGAGCAGCAAAACCCTTGATTCCCTGCTGGAAAAACAGAAAGCCGAACTGGCGCGCCTGAAAACCGAAGTGGCCGCCGGACCGGGTGATCTGGAAGACCGCATTACCAACCTGGAAGTCAGTCTCAAGTCGATTGATGTCTACCGCAAACAGGTCAACGGCCGCCTCGACCAGCTCGACCAGCAGCTGGGCCAGGTCTACAAACAGACCATCACTCCCTGATTTCAACCTTCCTGGTTGAAATGTGATCCGATTGGCAAATGCCGGTTGACCGCGCCGGCATCTGCCCACTGCTCCGGGCAAACCTGTCTATAGTTGATAGGAATACGAGATCGAACTGATCCTGCCCACCCCGTCCGGAGCGTGTTCCCCATGTCCGAAGCCGTTCAAGACCAAAGCGCCCCCGCCAGCGGTTCCGAGACCCGCGTCCTGCTGATTGACGATTCCAAGGTCATGCGCAAATCTGCCCTGAAAATGCTGGGCGGCGATTTCGACGTAGTGGTGGCGGAAGACGGCGAACAAGGCTGGCAGATGATCCAGGACGACAGCCGCATCCACGTCGTGTTCACCGATCTGAACATGCCGAAAATGAACGGCTACCAGCTGCTGGAAGTGATCCGCACCGCCCAGGATGAAGGCATCCGCAACCTGCCGGTGATCGTGGTGACCGGAGCGGAAAACGACGACGAAGCCAAGGAAAAGGCCCTTACCCAGGGCGCTACCGATTTCATCACCAAACCGTTCAACTCCACCGATCTCAAGGCGCGCGCCCACGCCCACGCCAATTACCAGCGCACCACCAAGGCCCTGCAGGAAACCGCGACCGTCGATCCGCTCACCGGGCTGGCCAACCAGCGCAGCTTCCGCGACCAGTTCGAGAAAGACCTGTCGTTTGTGGCGCGTCACGGCCACGACATCGCGGTCATGTTGGTGGAAGTGGATGGCTTCCGCGAACTGTTCCTGAAAATCGGTCGCAAGGGGGCTGACAGCCTGGTGCAGCAGATTGCCAAGGTGCTGGTGAAGAGCGTGCGCAAGGAAGACTGTGTGGCACGGGTGGGGCTGGCCGGCTTTGCCGTGTCCCTGCCCACTGCCGGGGCCGAGGGTGCCAGCAAGCTGGCCGAGCGCATCTGCCAGTCGGTGGCGGCGTTCAAGGCGACCCTGCGCGGCGAGAGTCTGGCCATTACTGTTTCCATCGGCCTGCACGTACCGGCCCAGGTGAGCAGCACCAGTGCCGACCTGCTGATCCAGAAGGCGGAAGACTGCCTGCGTCAGGCCATTTCCGCCGGTGGCAACCGGGTGCAGAGCCTGCTGGAACAGCCGCGCCCTGCAGCCGCGCCGGTGGCGGCCAGTGCGGTCTCCATCGACCAGCTGCTGGCCCAGTTGCAGAAGGGTGAACTGGCGTCGGTGCAGGCCGCGATGCCGCAGCTGCTGGCCCAGCTCCAACCGCTGTGGGCGCTGCTCAGCACCGAGCAAAAGAGCGAGCTGCGGCAACAACTTGGCGGCTGATTCCCGGCCTGCTACACTGCGCGTCCTTTCGTCCATGCGCTAGTGGTGAAATTGGTAGACACGCCAGATTTAGGTTCTGGTGCCGTAAGGCGTGGGGGTTCAAGTCCCTCCTGGCGCACCATTTGTAACTCATTGTTTTTATTGGTTTTTTTTGCCATTTCTGCTGTTTCCCCGATTGACCGCTCCGCCCGCCTGCTTCCCCATTTTCTGTCACTGTACAACGCCCGCGCTTGCCGTATCATGCCGCGCAACCTGCCTGAGTTCTGAGCCATGCTGAAGTCTGCCGCGCTGAAATTCCCCGTTACCCGCCGTCTGGAAAATATCGTCCGCAATGCCGGTGATCGCATCCTGCGTCCGGATACGCTGGTGAACACGGGGCAGACGCCGTACGACGTGCTGTCGGACGATGGTCTGGTGAAGCTGCGTTACTACCAGCCAGAGCAATTGCGCCACAAGGTGCCGTTTGTGATCGTGCCGCCGCTGGCCATCAACATGCTGGTGTTCGACCTGTTTCCCGAGCGCAGCCTGATCCGCTTCCTGCTGGAACAGGGCTACGCCGTTTACCTGATCGACTGGGGTAAACCGACCCGCGACCACGCCCATTTCACTCTGGCCACCTACGCCCGCAGGCTGATGCCGGCATTGCTGGAGCAGGTGCGTGCGCACAGCGGCCAGACCGATCTCACCCTGTATGGCTGGAGCATGGGTGGCGGCCTGTCGCTGGTGTACACCGCGCTGAGCGGCGACCGTGGCATCCGCAACCTGATTACCGTGGGAGACATTCAAGCATTCATCCAATACGTGCG
>CAZBII010000041.1:0-30741 GCA_964491665.1 uncultured Moraxellaceae bacterium | reverse complement strand
AGGGCGGGTCGATATAAATCATCTGCACCCGGCCGGCCATGCTTTCCTTCTGCAGCAGGCTGTTCATCACCAGCAGTGAATCACCACTGACCAAGCGGTTGGCCCAGCCGCGTTCGTGGCGGTAAAAGTCGATGGCGTCGCGCAGGGGCAGGCTTTCAAACGGTGCGTCGAACAGGCCGGGCTGGATGGCTTTTTCCGCGCCCTTGCTTTTGCCTTCGCCCTTCATGATCTTGCGCACGGCGGACAGGATGCTGGCGGGGTCGATGCGTTCGTGTACGTGCAGGGATACGGTGTCGATGTCGAAGCTGGTGCGCTCGGCCTTGCCGGCCCAGTTCAGGTAGGGGGCCTGCATGCGCTTGAGGGTTTCCAGGGACTGGCGGGTGTGATCGGTCAGGCCTTCGTTCATGCGTTTGCGCAGGTTGCCCACCACTTCGCGCACCGCCGCTTCGTCCGCTCCGGCAAGGGCGTGATCCAGCCAGCTGAGGATTTCCGCATCACGCTGGTCAATGGCCGACAGCGCATCGTCCAGCAATGTTTCCACGGCGGAGCGCTGCGAATCGAACTGCAGGGCGGGGTCGATGTGGGGGTCGTAGGCCCAGCGGGTCTTGCCGGCGTCCGGGTCGGTGGCCGGGGTGACCATGCCCACTTCCGGGTTGTTCTTGCGTTTGTCCTGGTGGCGGTAGGACAGCACCTGGGTGTCTTCGCCGCTGCCTTTGCCACGGTTGCCGGCAGGGGCCGGTCTGGTTTTGCCGGCTTTGGCGGCTTTGGGTGTGGCAGGTTCAGCGGTGGCGGTCTGTGCGGCCAGATCAAAGGCTTCGGGTGCCAGTCCGGCCCGGCGCACGGAACCGCCACGGCCCTTGCCGGCCAGCACCTGGCCACTGGCAATGAGTTCGGCGTGGATCTGCCAGAACTGGTCTTCCGCCAGCGGGATGCTTTCCTGCGCCAGCCGTGTTTCCAGTTCACGCCGCAGGGCGCCATTGCCCAGGGTGGCGCCGTCTGCCGGCAGCAGGGTCAAAAACAGTGACTTGATGCGCTGAGCCAGTTCGCTCATCCGGAAACCCCTTGTTGTTCTGCGTGATGCAACGGGCAGGAAGGGCTGCGCCACCTTGTGGTCTGGCAGGCCCGTCCTGTGGATTCAGGTTTAACCCGTTGTTCCCAATGCGGTTTGAGGTTGCAGAATAGCGGAGTGGATGGCAATTGCCTATCAACGGGCAAGCAATGGGTGTCAGGCCCGCGCCAGACTCCACGCAATCCACACCCAGCCGGCAATAAATGCCAGTCCGCCAATCGGGGTAATCGCCCCCAGCCAGCGCACGCCGGAAATGGCCAGCACATACAGGCTGCCGGAGAAAATCAGGATGCCGGCCAGCAGCAGCCAGCCACCCAGTTGCAGGCCGCTCACCTGGGGAAACTGGTTGACCAGCACCCCCACCAGCAGCAGTCCCAGCGCATGGTACAGGTGGTATTCCACGCCGGTGTGGTAGATCGCCAGCAGATCGGGGGTCAGCTTGTTCTTCAGGCCGTGGGCGCCAAACGCCCCCAGCATCACCCCCAGCGCCATGGCAATCGCCCCTATCACAATGAAAGTCTTCATCTTTTGTTTTCCCTCTGAACTGGTTGACTGGCGCAGTGTAAAGGATGGCCGCGCCGCTGCCGCCTGCCCGGTTACGCAAACGCGACAAAAAAGCCGCCGGTTTGACGCACTACCGCCCTTGTCTGCGACCGGTGGCTCCGCTATTTTTATGTAGGATTGTCGGACAATATAACAATCATTAATCATCACCGGAGCGATCGCACATGATCCTGCATTATCTGAAGTATTTCCTGTTTCACGGCATCGGCCTGCTGGCGGCCCTGTTCTTTACCCTGGGTGGCGACTGGATCACCTGGGGCTTCATCGGCATTTTCGTCGGTTATGTCGGCCTGGACGCCCTGCTCGGCGACGACATCAGCACCCCCGATTTCAAACTGCCCGGCGTGCTCACCGCGCAGCTGTGGCTGGCCCTGCCGCTGCTCGGCTTCATCTGTTTCACCAGCCTGTGGCAGGTCAGCAGCGGCGATCCGCTGGGCTACGGCGCCTTCGTGCAGTCCGTCAGCGGCTACGACATGTTGGCGGCGCGGGAAGCCACCAGCGGCTGGAGCCTGTTCTGGGGCGTGATCATGTGCGGCCTGATGATCGGCATGGTGGGCACCATCACCGGCCACGAACTCACCCACCGCACCTGGGACAAGGTGTCGATGTTCGTCGGTCGCTGGCTGCTGGCCTTCAGTTTCGACAGCAACTTTTCCATCGAGCATGTGTACGGTCACCACCGCTACGTTTCCACCACTGAAGATCCGGCCACCGCGCCACGCGGCCGCAACGTGTACGCGCACATCCTGATTTCCACCGTGCGCGGCAATGTCAGCGCGTGGAAAATCGAGCGCGAGCGGCTGGCGAAAAAAGATCAGGGTTTGTTTTCATATCACAATGTGGCGCTGCGCGGCGTGTTGATGAGCGTGGTGCTGCTGGGGCTGGCGTATCTGATCGGTGAATGGACCGCCGTGGCGTATTTTGTTGCCTGCGGCCTGTGGGGCAAGGCGCTGCTGGAAATCGTGAATTACATGGAACATTACGGCATGGTGCGCAATCCGAACACGCCGGTGCAGCCGCGTCATTCCTGGAACACCAACAAGCGTCTGAGTTCCTGGACCATGTTCAATCTGACCCGCCACTCGCACCACCATGCGCAGGGCGAAGTGCCCTATCACGCGCTGAAGCCGTATCACGAGGCGCCGATGATGATCAACGGCTACCTGGCGACGATTGCTGTCGCGCTGATTCCGCCGCTGTGGCACAAACTGATGACGCCGAAAGTGCTGGACTGGGATGCGCGCTACGCCAACGCCGAAGAGCGCAAACTGGCGACAGCGGCGAACCGGCGCAGTGGATTGAAGTCGCTGCAGGGAATTGAGTACAGCGGGGAAGCGAAAGCAGCGTAATCAGCGCTGCATAAAACACGGCAACAAAAAAGGCCGGTGTGGCAAGGCACCGGCCTTTTTGTTTGCAGAGTGCTTTTACTTCTGCCTGTTGCAAAAGTTCCAGGTGAAAACGTGCTGCGGTTCAGCCGATACGGAAGAATCCCACCTGCTCGCGCAGCCGCCGCGCCTGTTCCGCCATGGCTTCGCTGGCCGCAGTGGCTTCTTCCACCAGTGCCGCATTCTGCTGCGTCATCTGATCCATCTGGCCAATCGCAACATTCACCTGATCGATGCCGGACGCCTGTTCATTGGCGCTGGTGGCCAGATCGGCAATCAGCTGCGACACCTCGCTGTTGGACTGGATGATTTCCTGCAGCACATTGCCCGTGTCGCGCACCAGTGCCGTGCCGTTTTCCACCTTCGACACGCTCTCGGTAATCAGGCCCTTGATTTCGCGCGCGGCATTGGCCGAACGCTGCGCCAGATTGCGCACTTCGCCCGCCACCACCGCAAAACCGCGTCCCTGCTCGCCGGCACGCGCGGCTTCCACCGCCGCATTCAGCGCCAGCAGATTGGTCTGGAAGGCAATCTCGTCGATGACACCAATGATTTCCCCGATCTTGCGACTGCTCTGGTTGATCTGGTTGATGGCTTCAATGGCCTGGGTCGCCACCGCACCGCCCTTCTCGGCCCGCGCCCGCGCCTGCTCGGACAGCGCATTCACCTTGCGCGCATTCTCTGCGCTCTGGCGCACGGCGGAGGTCATTTCTTCCATGCTGGACGCCGTTTCTTCCAGCGATGACGCCTGCTCCTCGGTGCGCTGGCTGAGATCGGCGTTGCCCTGTGCAATTTCATCGGCACCGGTGAGCACAGAAGTAGCCGCATCAGAAATTTCGCTGACGATCTGCACCAGATGGCTAATGGTCTTGTTCACGTTTTCCTTAAGCCGGCCAAACTCGCCCTGATAATCCTTGTCGATGCTGGCGCTCAGATCACCCTCTGCCAGCGCCTCCATGGTGCGCACCTGAGTGGCGATCACATCCTCGCAGATATTCATCAGCTGGTTCAGGCCCTGGCTCATGGCGAGGAAAAATCCGCTGCGGTTCTGCTCGGTCGCCCGCATCGCCAGATTACCGGCCGCCGCCTGTTCGATGATGGTACGGATTTCGTTTTCGATCGCCACTTCGTCGGTGCGATCCTTCCACTCCACCACCGTTCCAATCCGCTCGCCTTCCGCATCACGCACCGCATTGGCATTCACTGACAGGGTGCGTCCACCCAGCACGAACGTCGACTGCGCACTGCTGGTCTGGTTCAGCAGCAGACGGCGCTGATGCGCGGGATTTTTGTGGAACAGATCGATGTTGGTACCCATCAGGGCATCAACGCGGAACACCGGCATTTCCTTCTGGATATCGCGCTCGGCGTTGCGCATCATCCCCTGCACGGCATCATTCATGTACACGATGTTGAGATCCTTGTCCGCCACCATGACGTTGGCCGACACATTATCCAGCGCCTGCTTGATGCGTGCATTTTCGTTGGCAATGGCACGCTCGGCATCCAGACGCGCCTGCTCGATGCGTTTTTCCTCTTCCAGCCTGCGCAGCTCCTCGGTGCGATCCAGCCATTCCACCACCGACCCGATACGCTTGCGCTGCTCGTTGAATACCGGCGTGGCGGTAATCACCACCGTGCGTCCGCCGATATTCACTTCGGAACGATAGGTAGCGGTGAGCGACTCCAGCAACTTGCGCTGATGCGCCGGATCGCGGTGGAACACATCCATCTTCTGCCCGATCAGGCCGCCCGCGTTGAAATCCGGCAGCACCGTTTTGAAATCGGTTTCCGCATTGCCCATCATCCGCTGCAGCGACTGGTTCATGTAGATAATTTCGTAATCGGTATTCGCCAGCATCACGTTGGTGTCGCACACATCCAGCGCCAGCTTGATGCGCGTCGCCTCGTCCGCCACACGCTGGGTTTCCATGAATTCAAAACCCATGCGCACCTGCATGCACTTGAGCGCCTTGAGCATGCCGCCCAGCTCATCGTTGCTCTCGGCAATGATGCGGCGGTCATAATCCCCATTGGCCAGCGCAGCAAAATGCATCACCAGATCACGGATGGAATGCAGGATGCTGCGCGCCGTGCCCCAGCCCACACCCAGCACCACCGCCATCAGCAACAGCCACACGCCCGACAGCATCCACAGCAGCACTTTCAGACTCTGCAGACGCTGCTCCAACAGCCCGGTGACTTCCTGCGACACCGTATCGCCAAACGCAAACACATTCGCGATCACGGCAGTGGCATCGGCAAAATAGCGGTTGCTGTCCAGCTGCTGCAGATCCCCGGCAATCAGCAGATCCAGCTGCTTGCTGAACTGCGCCAGACCCTGTCCCACGCTGGTCCGCTTCTGCTCCAGATGCGCCTTGAATTCCACATTGCTTTCCAGCGCCCGCTTCATGCCATGATCAAACTGCGCCATCGCCAGCATGAGGCCGGCCTTCAGCTGGATCAGCTTGTTGCGCTGCGCGGACGTGATCGAGCCACTGGCCAGCACACCGGCACCAATGCCGCGCGCCTGCCCCATATATTCCGACAGGCGCGGCACGTCCGTGATCAGGAACGCCATCAGATAGGACACGTCCAGCTCGCCATCCAGCACCAGATTGGACATGTCGCCCACCTGCTGGTTGAGTTCCATCAGATGCGCGATCATCTGCGTGTGCAGTGCAAAGCTGTCAGCCGCCGGCATGTCCAGCGAGCGCTGCGCAATCTGCTGCCATTCCTGGCGCACGGTCTGGAACATCGGCTGCGACCGATACTGCGCGCCGTGATCGGCATCTTCCTGCTGCAACCTTGCCAGCTGCTGTTCGATCTGCTGCCGCAGCGGCAGGATTTTTTCCTGCGCACTGGCCTGACCGTTCAGATAGGCATTGACCAGGCCGCGATGCTGGGGCACCAGTCGCAACACATCGCGCAGCGGCTGCATGTATTCCACGCCATGGAGTTCGTCCTGCACGAACGCAATGCGGGCCAGGTTTTCTTTCAGCAGCACGCCGCTCAGCGTCAGAATCAGCGCCAGAAACAGTCCCGCCACCAGCGCAAACTTGTGCGCCACCTTCACATCGTTCCAGTGCTTCATGAGCCGGCGCAGGCCGGTGGCCTTCACATAGCCTTCCGCCAGCGCCACCTTGCCCTGCGCAACCTCGCCATACAGCGTTTCGGCCGCGCGGATCTGGCTCTCGTCCGGACGCGTGCGCACCGACAGGAATTCGGTAATCTGGCCGTTTTCAAAGATGGGCGTGACGTTCGCCACCACCCAGTAGTAGTCACCGTTCTTGCAGCGGTTTTTCACCAGCCCGGTCCAGGGCTTGCCGGCACGGATCGTGTCCCACAGATCCTGGAATGCGGCGGACGGTACGTCGGGATGACGGATGATGTTGTGATTCTTGCCCATCAGCTCGGCTTCGCTGAAGCCCGAGATTTCGATGAAGTCGCGATTGACGTAGGTGATGGCGCCCTTGAGATTGGTTTTGGAAACGATTCGTTGGCCCGGACGGAGTTTCACTTCGTTCGCGGTGACCGGCATATTGATCTTCACGGCTGTGTCCTCAGTCCGCTGCTGAAAATTTCCTGCTTTTTCAGGGTAGTCGAACGCACGCCATCAGAAAGGGCTAACCCTTTTTTTCCAATACGAATTTGAACTATGCAGAAGGGGTTTTAGTACCGGGAGTAACAGAAGAGGCCCCTGCACCGGCATGTGACGCGGTGCAAGGGCGGGCAGGTCAGGCCGGATGCTGGGTGGCCGGCACATCCTTGTAGCGGGACGGATCGGTGGTGTATTCGGCATGCCCGTATTCCACCAGCAGATCATCGATACGCCGGATCAGCACCTTGTCCAGCAGACGGTTGGCCAGCGGAATATCCTGGATCACGCGGGTGGCCAGCACCTGCGGGAACACGAACGCACCGGTGGCGGCAAACAGCGCATAATCCAGCAGCGACGGTTTCACACCCATCATGTCGGCGCGGGAACCTTCATAATCAGACAGAAACACGCGGGTGAAGAACACCTTGGAAAAACTCTTTTCAAACTGGTTGTAAATCTGACTCTTGAGCGACTTGTCGCGCGGCAGATAGGCACCCATCGTGGCACGCACCAGTTCGCCGCAGGTTTCGTCATCGTAACCGTCACGCAGGGTGGCGGCGTAGGTCAGCATGGTGTCGACGATGTCCTGCGGGGAATCCGGCAGCAGGTCTTCCGGCAGCCCCAGCAGATAGCTCTGGTAGCGGCACAGCTCCACCACCGCCCGCTCGCGCTTGTTGAAATGCTTGCGCCCCTTCTCCACCACCGCAAAGGCCATGGTGAAGGCGGGAATGGTGCCCGCCGGCATCTGGTCCACCTGCGGAATGGGAATGCCGTACACGTTCACGTCCCATTTTTTCGAACGCTTGAGAATGTTGAAGCGCACCATGGAATGCATCAGACGCACCAGCGCCGCCGCCTTGAAACCGGCACCATAGCGGCCCAGCGCGCCTGGCAGGGTGGCAGTGGTGAAAAAGCTGGCGGTTTCCTTCACCCGCTGCACCGACGATTCGCTGGACAGCGCACCGGTCAGCGCCATCGGCAAACCCGAATACTTGTTCATGAATGTCGCCACGAACGTGCCGCGAATCGCGTAGGGCACCAGCGTGGCCATCTGGTTGCGGCTCACCCGCGCGCCTTCATTCACCAGATCCATGTCGAGCCAGTCCGGAATGCGCTCCATCGACTGGATGAAATCCACCAGTTCCTGCGGCGCATTGGGCACCGCATCCAGCCCGCGCGCGCAGGCCTCCGACAGCATGTCGATCAGGCGCTTGAAACCGTACTGCGGCATCAGCGCGGCGTAGGCATCCGCCACCGTGTCACCCAGCATGGTGTAGGCCAGCGCCCGCTGCACCCGCTCCTCGTCACCCAGAATGCGCGCCCGGTGCTTGCGGGCGAACTTGCCCGGCAACATGCTCTTGTCCGTCAGCGACGGCGCAAAACGCTCGGGGACAATACTGAAATCCACGTTCCCGTACAGGGAGGGAATCCGGGTCTTCTGCTCCAGAACCTGGGCCTGGAGAACGGACAGGGGGGTTGGCATGGTGGCTACGCTCTACTAACGGTGATTTTTGTTATAGAACCCACGGGTTCCGCGTTCAAGCCTAGTGCGTTGGAGGTAGAGCGGGCAATGTTTTTGTGCGACAGCTTGACAATTATTTTGTTAATTAATTGATTTAAAATGAAATATTAATTTTGTTCTATATCAGGGGGAACGCCAGGCAGCGCTCCCCCTGCCGTGTTCAGTCCGCACTGGCGAGGCGCTGCCACCATTGCCGGCTGCGGGCCAGCGCACGATACAGGGCCATCACCGCGAACACTGCGCCGTGCTGCAACGGTATGTAAATCCGCTGACCCGGACTCAGCGACCGGAGCAGCGGCATCTCCGCCCGTATGCGCGGGCTGTCGCAGGAAAACACCAGCTTCCGGCTGTCCGGTCCCTGCGGGAAATGAATCTCGCGATCCAGATAGCAGAAACGGTTTTCGGTCCGGGGATGGAAACCGAACGTCACCGGAAAGCCGAACACCAGCAGGGTCAGGCGCTGCTTTTCTGCCACCAGCCGGCCGTACAGTGGCAGCGGTGAAATCGCCTTGGGCAGTCGCACATAGCCCTGGTAGCGCGCCAGCATCGCCGGTTCCATGTCCGTCGTGTAGCGGTTGATGAACATCGGCTTCTCCAGCCCGGCATTGATGGCCGCCAGCGCATCAGCGGGAAAATATTTCAGCAGCTCTTCATCGACAAAGCAGTCAATCACCAGATGCACGCGCACGATGTCACTCTGATTGTGCAGCCAGTGCGGCTGGTTGAAATCACCGAACCAGAATTCGCCCGGCTGCCAGTGGCAACGTTCACCACCGATGTCAAAAATCACATCCGGATGCGTCACGATGGGAATGTGCAGCCGCACCATGCCGACATTCCAGTTGAAGCCCTTGTCGGTGTGCGCGCCGATTTTTTTGCCCGGCGGCAGAAACAGCACTCGCACCACGCCGGTCTGGAATTTGAAACTGTCGAGGATTTCCCGGAAGTAGGGGCATTTTTCCAGCACCTCGGTATCCTGCGTGGTACCCGAGGAAAGTGCCATCGCATTGCCGTAGTCACCGTTGATGCTGCGCAGCGCGATGCCTTTCCAGCTGCCATCGTGGTAAGGCCCGTCCTGCGCTACGGCGCGAAAGTGTTGCACGGCTGTCTGCAGATCCTGCTCAAGCCGGACGGGGTCAAACGTAGCGTTCAGACGAACAGATTTCGGAAGTGACATCAACATTCCCTGCCTGTGTAGTTAGGTTAATCCATTACCCTTTGCGGAGCGTCAATGCTCTCGCGGCGCCAGAATTGCGATTTGACCTGGCAAAGTCAATTGCGTCTGTGTATCTGATCTGTGCAACGGGAATTACGCACGCCATGGCAGCGCAATGCCGGGCAGGACAAATGCTGCGGGAAAGAATGGCAATCGTTACAGAAACGTCAGCAGACGCTGCCGCAACGCTGTCCGGGTTGCCGCCGGAGTTTCGGTGCCAGGCAACACGCTGCCGGTGTGAATACGCCGATCCAGCCAGAACTCACCATTGCAGGTCAGCGGCTCGGAAGCAGCCGCCAGCCAGACGATGGTGTCGGCACCCTGCTCCGGCGTGCGCAGCCAGCGCTGCATGGTGCGGTGGAAGCCCGGCAGGGAGTCGGCCACCGCCTGGGTGTCGGCCCAGCCCGGATGCATGGCATGGAATACCACGCCCGCCTTGTCCGGCTGCTGCGCCCACTCGCGCGTCATGTCCAGCAGGCCCCGCTTGGCGCGGGCGTAGGCTTTCGGTCCGTCGTAGGCTTCCCGCTCGTAATTCAGATCGTCCAGATGCAGCGCCTGCGTATAGAGGCCGCCGGACACCACGTTGATGACCCGGCCACTGCCGCTGTGCCGTAACAGGGGCAACAGCATTTCAGTCAGGACAAAAGGACTGGCCAGCAGCAGAGCGAACGACTTTTCCAGACCTTCATCCGTGACCTGTCGCTGATTGAACAGGGCACCGGCATTGTTCACCAGCGCGTGCAGCGGAAGGTCTCGCGCCAGCAGCCGTTGCGCCAGCGCCCGCGTTTGTGCGATTGAAGAAAGATCGGCAAATTCCAGCTGCAGAACAGCGCCGCAACGATCCTGCACCGCCTGCTGCAACGCCTCACCCTTGTCCCGGTCACGGACCACGGCGATCACGCTGGCGCCCATTTCCGCCAGTGCCAGCGTGGCGGCCCGCCCCAGTCCGGACGAAGCGCCCGTCACCACAATGTTGCGGCCGCGCAGATCCACATTCAGGCCCTTCCACTGCCGCTTGCCGTGGCGAAAACCCCAGCGGGTGAATTCCAGCGCACCCGGCACAATCAGGCGGTCGCGCCACACTGGATAACGCTGTACCGGCTGCGGCCGATCGCCGAGCGTGCGCGTCAGGCCGGCAATCGCCGCATCCACATTGCGCTGTACCAGCGGCGCAAAAATGGCTGTCATGCGATCCAGCGGCGGCGCGTATTCCACCTCCACCCGGTAATGCAGCTGCGTGCCGCCCTCCGGCGTGCCGGCGAAGGTGATGGTGTCCAGCACCTGATAGCGATCAGCAACGCCGCGCAGCACCAGACGTGAATAGGGAACGTATTCCAGGAGGGTATAAACGAGACGCGAGGTTTGTCCGAGGAAATGCACGTCCACCTCGAACTGGGTGCCAACCGCGATCGCCCCTGCGGTGAGTTTGCGCGCCTGCGTGACCGACGCATCCCATTCCACCACCCGGTGAAACTGCGCCAGATAACCAAATACGGATTCGACGGATTGCGGGGAAACAACATCACGTTCCAGCTGCATGAAAGCTCCCTGTTGCACTGTGGCCGGAAACGGCCGTCACGGTCCAAACAAAAACGGGACCAGCTCTCACTGATCCCGTTGCTTCTGATGCAGACAATTGCCGTTGGCTTACGCCTCCAGAATCGCCTCTTTCAGTTTTTTCATCGCATTCTTTTCCAGCTGGCGGATGCGCTCGGCCGACACATCGTATTTCGCCGCCAGATCGTGCAGGGTGGATTTGTCATCGGCAAACCAGCGCTGCTCCAGAATGTCGCGGCTGCGGTCATCCAGTTTTTCCAGCGCCAGATGCAGGCGGGCGTGATGGCTGCTTTCCCAGTCATCCGCTTCCAGCTGCAGCGCCGGATCGGCATTTTCGTCTTCGATATAGAACACCGGCGCCTGCGACGCGGTTTCGTCGTCGGCATCGGCGGGCGCATCGAACGACATGTCGAACGCGCCCAGACGGCCTTCCATTTCACGCACGTCGGCGGCATCCACACCCAGATCCTGGGCGATGGCATTCACTTCATCGTTGTTCATCCAGCCCAGACGTTTTTTCTGGCTGCGCAGGTTGAAGAACAGCTTGCGCTGGGCCTTGGTGGTGGCGATTTTCACGATGCGCCAGTTGCGCAGCACGTATTCGTGAATCTCGGCCTTGATCCAGTGCACGGCAAACGACACCAGACGCACGCCCACCGACGGATCAAAACGCTTCACTGCCTTCATCAGGCCCACGTTGCCTTCCTGGATCAGGTCGGCCTGGGGCAGACCATAACCGCTGTAGGACTTGGCGATATGGACGACGAAGCGCAGATGAGAAAGCACCAGCTGACGGGCCGCTTCCACGTCGCCGTCAAAATAGAAGCGCTCTGCCAGCGACTTTTCTTCTTCCGCCGACAGCAGGGGCACGGTGTGCACCGCTTGCAGGTAGGATTCCAGGTTGACACCCGGTGTCGTCACAAAGGCAGGTTGCAGGGCTTTGCTCATGTTCGGTAAACCTCCAGTCAGGTTCGGTCGAGTTTAGCACTCGCCACATTTGAGTGCTAACAGGGCCGAAAGTTCCCCGCCGGACAGGGTCCCTTCGGGGCGGGACTGTATTTATGGGCCCTGCCAGAAAAAGTTTCAAGGGGACTCACCAAAGTGTCATATTTCGGGGTATAACCCACTGAATACATGGAAATTCCGGTCATATCCCCAACAAGTCAGGCAGGATGACTGAATTTGCCGCAAGGACAGGTATACTGGCCCGTCTCCTTATTCCGGGAAACCGAATGCCCAAGCTGAACAAAGACCATATCTGGGCCGTCATTGGACTGGCCGCTGTCGTATTTTCCGCTGTCCTGCTGTACCGCCAGCTGCGTGGCGTTTCCCTGCACGATGTGCTGTTCAGTCTGGAAGCCATTCCGGCCACCCAGTGGCTGCTGGCCGGCCTGTCCACGGTGGCGGCCTTTACCGCGCTGGCCGCCTATGACGGCATTGCCCTGCGCCACCTGCGCAAGAAGATATCCTGGCTGTTCATTACCGGCGCGTCCTTCACTGCCTATGCCCTGGCCCACAACATCGGTGCGTCCGTGGTGTCCGGCGCCATCGTGCGCTACCGCGCCTATTCGTCGAAAGGATTGAGCGGTCCGGAAGTGGGTGTGCTGGTGGCCTTCTGTTCGTTCACCTTTGCCCTGGGCTGCATCATGCTGGGTGGCATGGTGCTGCTGTGCGTGCCGGAACTGCCGGGGCGCTTCATTCCCAATCTGCCGGTGTGGGTGTCCTATGTAGCCGGGACCGCACTGCTACTGCTGGTGTATCTGTACGTGATGGGCAGCTGGCGCCAGTTCAAGCCACTGCACTTCCGCAAATTCTCGCTGGAATATCCCCGACTGCGCGTGGTGAGCCAGCAGCTGGTGATTGCGCCGCTGGAGTTGCTGGGCGCGGCCGGTATCATCTATTTCGCGCTGCCGGCGGAGAACCATCCCGGCTTTCTGATGGTGCTGGGGATTTTCCTGGCGTCGTTTTCGGCGGCGCTGCTGTCCCATGCGCCGGGTGGTCTGGGGGTGCTGGAGGTGATGTTCCTGATGGCGCTACCGGACATCAATCCGGCCGACCTGATCGCCGCGCTGCTGGTGTTCCGCCTGTTCTACCTGCTGATTCCGCTGGCCATCTCGCTGGTGATGGTGCTGCTGTTCGAGCGCGGCCAGCTGCTGGCGCGGATGCGGGCGGACCGGGATCGCAGCGGCTGAAGATTAACAGTGCTGAACCAAAATCTCTAAATGGTTGAAGGAACCTTCGAAAATTATCGGTGCAAATTTATATTCACATGGATAACTCGAACCAGTTCTTCGCTCGAGTGTAGGTGTTGACTCACATACGCCCATTTCATTGCATGGTCAGTTGTCGAACCTGATTGCCCCACCGGTAAATCGTCATCAGCTTGTTTGCGTAGCCTTGTGACGATATTCGCAATTCCTGGCTTTTTCACATACTCAACCACATATCCGGTAGGCTGTCTTCCTGTGGAATACCGGGCAAGCAATTGATCAATGGCCTGCGCATGATAAGCAGGCCCATTGTAGATTTTCGCTTCCGCCAAACGCTGTTCCGGGTTCAACAGGCTTTCGGATTTGATGGTTAAATCTACATGGCCATTGCTATAACCTTCCCGAACGACCGAAAGTCCCGGTATCGAAAGGGCAGCCGCAAGGAATGCTGATAATTTCTCTTCGTGATCATCCGCCAAGTGATGTGCTTCGGCCTCCATGCGCTGAATACAGCGCTCAAAATGGAGATCCAAAAACGCGTCAAAGTCCTGGGGTGTGGATGCTGTGAATAGTCTTCTCAATTCGGGAAATAAGTTGAAGAGTTTGTCTAAGCCAAAGGCCATGTTATCTCCCGTAAGCGGCGGGGGCGGGCGGCGTCTGCAAACTCCAGCGCACCGAGTATTGGCTTTCCCAATCTGAGCCGCCTGCAGCTTCCTCCCGGCTGGCTATCTGCCGTATATCATCAAAATGCAGTTTCCCAGCAGAGCCAGCACCAATGAACTCCCGGCGCAGAATACCAACATCATTTGCAGAAAGCAGATTCAAAACCGGGAACAGAATATGGGTTGTGGAAAGTCCGCTGCCTTGCTCGATTTCGCTTAGATCACCCAGATTCAAATCACCACTTGTTCCCGTCTCGATTCTGGCAAACAGCAATTCGACAGCTTTCGCCCAAACAGGCGCATTACCAAACCGCAAATGCACGCAATTCAGGGCGTTTTGTTTCTCGGTATTCCAGCGGCCACTCGCAATGGGCTGTTCTGGTTTATACGTCACATCGAACACTGTGTCCGTCAACCAGCGCTTGAAGTTGGGGTTGTCTTGGAATTGCTTGAATAATTCCGTGTGATCAGCCAGTAGCTCCAGCACCACCCGGTTGAGCGCCTTATCATGTTCCAGGCGTGCACTCTGCTTGTCGGAGTATCGAATGGCATTTTGATAAGCCGTTGTTTGTGCGACGCGTGCAGGAATGTCTTCAGTGATCACCTTGTGGATCTTGTCGGCATCTTTCCATTCGATGTTGCCAAACAAATCGTTAAAGGTCTTGATGATATTGGAAAGCCTGTCGATTTCAGGCTCGATTCCAGCACCGCCGCCACCCGTGGGCGCGGGCTCAACAAAGCCATCCGTGTCGGCCATCGCCATTTGGAGCGCTGCCTTAACTTCGGGCCGGTAGCTATCCATATCGATGGCATCGAGCACCCCTCTGGACAAATCTTCTTCTTTCGGCGCAGGCAGTTTAGGGATAAGGAAGTTCAAAAAGATCGACAGCTTTTCCCAGGCCGGATGGCCATAGGTCAGAATTGAGCCCAGAAAACCATAGCTGCGAACGAATGCTTTTGCGTCGCCCTTGAATTTAACCTGCTGGTCTTCGTTCAGCGATTCTCTGTATATCTCTACACATGCATCCAGAATCGGGTCGAGTTTGTCCCTTTCTGCGCCTTTCAAATACAGCGCTGTCAACTCTTCGACTTGCTGCCACGCGTAAACCTGATGAGAATCCAGATCATTCTTCAGATCGTGTAGCTTGTTGGCGTCGGTCTCACCGGTTTGCACGGTCGCCTTGTAATATTCCTGGAATGCGGCTTTGACAGCCTCGCCATTATTTGCAAAGTCGAGCACGAATGTGTCGTGCTTCTGCGGATGGGCGCGATTCAGGCGCGAAAGCGTTTGTACGGCGAGCACGCCTGCCAGCGGCTTATCTACATACATCGTATGCAGAAGCGGTTCATCAAACCCCGTGGTGAATTTATTGGCCACAATCAGAAAACGGTAAGGGTCCTGTTTCAGTTTGGCCGGGATGTCCTTGCTGGGGAAATCGTTCAGATCTGCTTCAGTCTTCTTTGCGCCTCCAACCTCGTGTTCGCCTGAAAAGGCAACGATGGCTTTGTAGGGGCTTTTGATCTCCCTCAGGTAGTCTGAAATCTCGCGAAAATAATCCACGGCCCGCGCAATGCCATTGCTCACCACCATCGCCCGCGCCTGGCCACCGATTTTCCGTTTGCCGGCAACCTGGGTAACAAAATGATCCACCATTATTTCAGCTTTTTTCCGAATGGCTTTGTCGTGGGATTCGACATAGCGGCGGATTTTTTTTAGGGCTTTGGCCTTGTCGAAATTGGGATCATCCTCCACCGTTTTGGCGATGCGATAGAAGCTGTCTACAGGCGTGTAATTCTGGATCACATCCAGAATGAATCCTTCCTGGATGGCCTGCTTGGTGGTATAGGTCAGTTCCGGTGGTGAGCGGAAATATACATTGCCACCTTCTTCGTAGCGCTCCCCAAACAGTTCCAACGTTTTGTTTTTTGGTGTGGCGGTAAATGCGTAGTAGCTGGCATTGGGCAACATCTTGCGCGACTCGATCAGCCGATTGACGGCGTCTTCTATCGAATCCTCGTCGTCTTCGTCATCGCCCGGTGCGGCAGACAGCACCATGTGCATCTTGGCGGTAGTTTTGCCACCCTGGCTGGAATGTGCCTCGTCAATCAGTAGTGCGAAGTTCTTTGAGCCAAGGTCGCCCAGCTCATCAAGGATAAAGGGGAATTTCTGCACCGTGGTGACGATGATCTTTTTACCCTTGCGCAAATACCCCCGCAGTTCATCAGCATTGTCGGAATGGCCAAAGATCGACGCGACATGGTCGTAGCTTTTGATAGTGCGGGAAATTTGCGCATCGAGCGCTCGCCGGTCGGTGATCACAATGACGGAATCGAATTGCGCCACGTTGGGATCGGCCGCCGTTTTAAGCTCCACCAACTGATGAGCCAGCCAGGCGATGGTGTTGCTCTTGCCGCTGCCGGCGGAATGCTGGATCAGGTAACGTTTGCCGACACCCTCTTCGCGGGTGCGCCGCAGCAGGGCTCGCACCGTGCGCAACTGGTGAAAACGGGGGAATATCTGATTGCGTATCTTCTTGTTGCGCTCATCGGTTTCTTCGATGACCTGGGCGAAATTCTCGATGATGTTGGCGAGCGAATGCTTGGCCAGTATCTGCTTCCAGAGATAGTCCGTTTTCAGGCCGTTGGGGTTGGGCGGATTGCCAGCGCCGCCATTCCAGCCCTGATTGAACGGCAGGAACCAGGAACCTTTGCCATTGAGGCGCGTACAAAACCGCACTTCTGCATCGTCGACTGCGAAATGCGCGATGCATCGCCCCAACTGAAACAGCGGCTCGCGGGGATCGCGATCGGAGCGGTATTGCGTGATGGCATCGGCCACCGTCTGCTTGGTGAGCGAATTTTTCAGCTCGAAGGTGGCGATGGGCAGCCCATTGATAAAAATGGCCAGATCAAGCGAGCGTGCGCTGTCGTCGGTGCTGTAACGCAGCTGCCGCGTGACGCTGAAAATATTCCTGCCGAAATTTTCGTACGATGCATTGTTGCCTGGCGTTGGCAGATATTTGTACAGATCCACATGGGCGGGGCCGTGGCTCACGCCCTTGCGCAGCACATCCACCACGCCGCGCTTGGCAACTTCGCCCTGCAGCCGATGCAGGAACTGGGTACGCTTGATGCCCTCATGATCCAGCCCCAGCATGGCAACCGTATCAGGCTGCGTAGATTGCAAAAACGTCAGTAGCTGGGTGGTATCCAGTGCAACATCACGGTTGTATTCAGTCGCTTTTCCTTCGACGTAGTGGTTGGTGCTATACAGCGCCGCCGCCGACTGAACACTATTGGCTGGCTGATCACCCTCGGCGGGCTGACCTGTCAGGGTGCGAACGATCAGGCTTTCCAGTCCTTTCTCGCTCGTATCGGTTGCTTTCATGGGCGTGCTCGCGTTGCCAGAGGCTCAAGCCAGTGTTTTTGCGTCAGTGCGTCGATGGCAATACCAATCTGACGGGGAGAAAACTGTTGCTTGCGCTCACTCCAGGCATGTACCTGACGAACAACATCATCGGTGGACGACACTGGCTGATGACGGGCAACCCAGTGCACCGTGGACAACAGCTCTAGTCCGAACGGTGATTCAAATCCTTCCACCAGATCCGCCACCCGGTCGAAGCGGGCGCGGGTAGAGGGATGTTGCTGCAAAAAGGCCGCCGCCTCCTGCGCTGCTCCGGGCACCAGATTCAACGGCTTGTTGGGTGCGTCGCCGCCATCGGCGTAACCAGAAACATAGTGGCCCTCGATAGCATTCAATACATGGCGCAGATTTTCGGCGTAGGGGCCGTAATGGGCAGCTTTGAACTTGAGCCGCAGGGATTCCCCGGCCTCCTGCATGAAGTACATCAACTTGTGCACTTCCAGAAGGCTGACGGAAGGGTCAAGCAGGCCCGACAGATAGCGGTGCATCAGTTCGATCAGCGCGGCTCGCCCGGCGGTCATGGCAGGAACATCGCGGCTGTGGGCCATGGAGTCGGAAACAGGAGCACCCTTGGGTTCAAACACAATGACATGAACATCACTGAGGGGGCTCAACGCCGCTTCGATGCGGGGCTTGACGGCGTTCCAGTCCAGCCCGCCCAGCCCGCATCCCAGTGGCGGCACCGCGACGGAGCGAATATTGTAGTGGCGAATCACATCCACCAATGTCTGCAAACCGGACTCAATATCCTCCATCCGGCTTTTGCCGCGCCAGTGACGCTTGGTGGGAAAATTGATGATGAAACGTGGATGCGTGAGCTGACCAGTCTCAAACACGAACATCCGGCCCGGCTGAACCTCACCGTTCTTGCAGGCGGCAGCATAGGCAGTGAAATTGTCGGGGAATTCCTTTTTGAATTGCAGCGCAATGCCGCGCCCCATCACACCCACGCAGTTGACGGTATTGATAATGGCCTCGGCATCCTGCTTCAGGATATCGCCGCTCTTGTATTCGATCATGGTCGAGGCTCCTTCATTCAATAATACCAGTCCGGTTTGACTTCGACGGTGGGGCGGTGGCCGTGTGCAGCCAGCAGATTCACCACCTGCCCATACGTGGCCGCCGATTTAACGCCGATGCGTTCCACCAGATACCAGGGGAAGGATGCTTCCAGCAGGAATTCCGCCTGCTTGCCCTCCTTGCACTGCTGCCAGTTGTGCGCCTGAATGGCGGCCCAATCCAATTCGCCCAACTGTGCCAGATCGCAGCGGTCTTCGAAGAAGCGGGAACCTGCATTGGACAGGGTGAAAGCCCAGCGCGCACCCGCCTGCTGTGCCCAGGCGACGGTGGCTTGCAGATCCGCCTCCAGATGCAGAATGGGGCCTTGTCCGCCGCGATACGTCATTTCCGGATGATTGCCCTGATGAATCAGGTATAGCATGACCGAGCGCGGACAGAAATAAAATGGCACGCAATCGCCTACATGCAGGGTGGGGTGGCTGGTGAGCCGCAATTCCTGCAACCGCCGCTGCTTGATGCCGGTCATGCCGATAGTAGTGCCTGCTGGCGCACGCCGCACGATTTCCGCATCGCACCACAGGTGGCCATCGGCCATGATCGAGGCCAGCCGGTCCATGTGGACGATATGGTAAAGCTTGGGCTGCGAGGGAACGTTCATGGGCTGATGTCGTCGTCCTCGGGTGTGTCTTCGCTGTCGGTGTCGTCGCCCAGGGCTGCCAGATCGTCGTCGCTGACTATATCATCCGGGCCGGGAACCCAGCCTCGCACGTCCACCTGGCCGGTGACGACATCGGCGATCAGGCGGTCGCGGTATTCGCGGATGAGCGTTATCTCATTCTTTATCCTATCTATTGCAGCGTCCTGCTCCATCGTCGCCGTTTGCAAAGCTTTCAGAATTCGCTCTTGTTCATCCAGTGGTGGTAAGGCGATGCGAAAATTCTTGACGAAATCGAGAGGCACGCGCTGCTGTCCTGCTGCGCCTGTCATGGCATCAGCTCCTAAAGTTCTGAATGTCCTGAGCGACAGAATTTTTGCCAGGAATTCTGGCTTTATATGTCGGGCAACCGCGCGAAGCACGATGAATTCTGTCGTGCCAAATCCGATTGCCGTCGGCAGCGAGTCAAGTAGGCCACCCTTGCCGTTTTCAAAGCAAGGCGTGATCTTTGCCATTACTACGTCGTTGCGTCGAAAATATGTGTAACCCTCCCAAACCTCTGAGGCTTTTCTGGCCTCGATGTTCTGAAGTTTTCCGTCAGTAGTAATGCATTCCATGGGGAGGAAGGATACCAATTCATCGATGAGACGCTGTGCAGCACTTTCAGAACGCGAAGGATTGAACATCGCAACGTGCTTGAGCTTGTAATTTTCCCAATGCGCAGGAACTTGTTGAACCCATCCAATTCCCGCTTGTCGCATAGTTGCCTGAGGATTAACTCCGTGCGTTACCATGTCTTCGATTATGGTTTGCTTCTGCTCAGTTAGCAGAGCGATAAGGTCGCGCTTGGCTTTGATAAAGCGCGCAATATGAGCATCCTGCACGCGCAGGTAGGCGACGATCTGATCCTGTTCGGGGCGTGGCGGTTGAAGCAGTGGAATATCGAGAAATTGATCGGGATACAGGCGCAGGCGTGACGAACGAATGCCGGTCGAGCGCCCGATGTACTCGGCGACGTAGGCGCGTGTGCGCAGCAGATAGTCGAGATAGGCTGGGTTGAAACTATCGGGATTATGCGGACGGTAGACGCCGTAGGCTGGACTGACAATCCCCGTATATTTACTGGCGCCCAACGCGGCCATCCACGCCCAAAGCGTGTTAATGACAATATCGCCGGAGCGGCACAACTTCGAGCCGACATAGCTCTCCGCTTTAAACATGGTCACGTTTTTGTGGCTGCGTGGAGTGACTCCTGTCAGGTGTGACACCGATAGCAACTCTTCCTGACCCGTGCGCGAGCGTTCGTTCACTTCCCGAAAATATGTTTTGGCTCGCTGTTCGTTCCAGTGCGCTGGAACCGGAGGCAGCCAATGCATGCGAGGCTGGCGATAACCGGGATATGCCGTCGCCACCACCATCACGACGCTCCCACAATCTTGTGCAACAACCCTTCCGTCTGCTGCTCCAGCTTTAAAATATCGGCACGAATCTGCTCCAGCGTGCGCAACGGCGCCGGCTTGTAAAAATAACGGGCAAACGATATTTCATAGCCGATCTGGGTTTTCTCATAATTGATCCAGGCGTCCGCTGCGTGCGGTAACACTTCACGCCGGAAAAAAGCATCAATGCCACCGGGCTCTTTCAGCGGCACCTGTTCGGTATCGCGCAGTTCGCTGTCGGGCTCGTACTCCACCCGGAAGCGGTCTTTGCCTTCGGTTTCCAGATAAATGCCAGCGAAGCCGGGTTCGATGTGTTCGTCCTTCTTCAGCTTGGTGCGTTTGGCGATCACGGGCGGCGCGGTTTCGTCGCGCCAGCTCACGGCCCTGAATATCACTTTCTTGTCGGCGCCAGTGACTTTTTCGCCCTGGTTTTTCATGGCGGCATCGAATTGCTCGCGAAACACATTGTGATCGTCGAACAGGGCATCGCCCAGTTCCTTTTGCGCCAGCAGCGCCAAGTCGAGCAGCGTTTTGTCGCGCTGCCAGGTGGTGGCATCCAGCAGTTTCTTGCGGCGCTTTTCCGGCACGGATTTTTTGGCAGGCTTGGCTTCATCGTCGCCGCTGTCTTCGTCGTCTTCCTCGTCGTCGCCTTTCAGCCAGGCTTCGATCTCGCCTTTGATGGCGTTGAAGCCGCTGTAGAGCTTGTCACCGTACTTGGCGTAAAGTTCCCCGCGCAGGGTTTCATCGCCCGAGGCAAAGCGCAGGGTTTCAATGAGATTGCGTTTCAACTGGCTTTTCAGTCGCAGCGGGCGCTCGACGGTGATTTTCCAGTAGCCGAAGTCGGCTGTGTCGAACCAGCGTGATTCGTCGGTATTCTGTTGCGGTGTCAGGTACAGATCCAGAATGCGGGCGATGTCTGCGTCCGCCAGTTCGCAGTTTTTCTTGCCAAGGTTGCGTCGCAATGGCTGGAACCATTTGCTGGCGTCGATCAGTTGCACTTTGCCCTTGCGGTGGGCGGCCTTTTTGTTGGCCAGCACCCAGATATACGTCGCAATGCCAGTGTTGTAGAAGATGTTGAGCGGCAGCGCGATGATGGCTTCCAGCCAGTCGTTTTCCAGCACCCAGCGGCGGATGTTGCTTTCCCCCTGTCCGGCGTCGCCGGTGAACAGGGCCGAGCCGTTATGTACCAGCGCGATGCGGCTGCCCAGCGGTGTGCCGTGTTTCATTTTCTGCAGTTTGTTCACCTGGAACATCAACTGGCCGTCGCTGGAGCGGGTGAGCAGCTTGAATTCCGGGTCGCCGCCATGATTGACGATAAAGCGCGGGTCGCTGAAATTGGCTTTGCCGCCCATGCGTTCCAGATCGGTCTTCCAGCTTTTGCCGTAGGGCGGGTTGGAGATCATGAAGTCGAATTCCCGCGACAGGAATTGGTCGGCGCTCAGGGTGGACTTGTCGGCGCCGCCCACGATGTTTTCGGCTTCTTCGCCTTCCCCTTTTAGCAGCAGGTCGGCTTTGCAGATGGCGTAGGTTTCGGGGTTGATTTCCTGGCCGAACAGGTGGATGGACACGTCCTTGCCATGTTCCCTGGCCAGATCCCGCAGGGCTTCTTCGGCCACGGTGAGCATGCCGCCGGTGCCGCAACTGCCGTCATATAAAGAGTAGGTGCTGGATTCGATCTGGTTGGAAATGGGCAGGAACAGCAGCTTGGCCATCAGCTTGACGACGTCGCGGGGGGTGAAGTGTTCGCCGGCTTCTTCATTGTTGTCTTCGTTGAAGCGGCGTATCAGTTCTTCAAACACGGTACCCATGCCATGGTTGTCGAGGGCGGGCAGTTTGATGCGGCCGTCGTTGTCCTTGATCGGTACGGGTGAGAGATTGACGCCGGGGTCGAGAAAGTCTTCGATCAGAAAGCCCAGGATGTTGGCGTCCACCATGGTCTGGATCTGATCTCGAAATTTGAATTTGGTGAGGATCTCCTGCACGTTGGGCGAGAAACCGTCGAGGTAGGCAACGAAGTTGTCCCGCAGGCGCTGGGCGGATGCGCTGGACTTGAGGCGGGTCAGGGTGAACTCGGAGGTGTTGTAAAACGCCTGCCCGGCAGCCATGCGCAAGGCGCCGTCTTGTGCGGCAATGTCGTGCTGGTCTAGGAACTTTTTCCGCTCCAGTACGGCTTCCTTGGTGGATTCCAATACCGCATCCAGGCGGCGCAGTACGGTAAAGGGCAGGATGACATCCCGATATTTGCCGCGCACGTAGACGTCACGCAGGCGGTCGTCGGCGATGTTCCAGATAAAGTCGGATATCCACTTGAGTTGGCTTTGGTCCATTGGGGTTGGGGGCTCTTCTTAGTAATTCCGGATTTGATTGTCTTACTCTTTCCCACTCAGCGCGGCTCGTATTCCCGCAGATGCTGGCGCACGGCCAGCGCCGCTCCACCCAGACCGATCAGGATGCTGCTGCCCAGCATGGTGAGCGCGCCCTGCAAACCCAGCCCTTCCAGCCGGAAACTGCTGCGGTAGAGATCCGCCAGGGTCTGCACCGGTTGCTGCAGCCAGCCCAAAGCTGCGGTCACCAGCAGCAGTGACAGCAGGCAGCCGCCCAGTCCGTACCAGAACCCCGTGTACAGGAACGGCCGCCGCACGTAGGCGTCGGTGGCACCCACTAGATTCATGATGAGAATTTCGTCGCGCCGGGCCTCGATGGACAGGCGGATGGTGTTGGCCATCACCAGCAGCACCGCCAGACCCAGCGCCACCGCCAGGGTCATGACCAGCCGCTGCGCCAGTTCCAGCATGGCAAACAGGCGCTGCACCCACTGGGCATCCAGCTGGGCCGCTTCCACTTCATCCTTTTGCGCCAGATCGGCGCGCAGTTTGTCGGCCACCGCAAAATCGCGCTGCGACGGGTAGACCACGATCACCGCCGGCAGGGGATTCTCATCCAGTCCGCTGAGCACATCGCCGAGACCGGACTGCTCCTTGAACTCCGCCAGCGCGCTGTCGCGGGAAATGTAATCGGTGCGGCGCACGTCGGCGCGGCGGGCCAGTTCGTCGGCCAGGGCGCGCCCCTGTTCCGCAGTGGTGCTGGCGCGCAGATAGAGCGACACCTGCGCTCCGCCTTCCCAGTTGTCGCCGATGGCCTGGGCATTTTTCAGCAGGACGAACAGGCAGGCCGGCAGCGCCAGGGCAATGGCAATCACCAGCAGGGTCATCAGGGTGGACAGCGGCTGCGACAGCAGGCGGTGCAGGCTGTCGGCGGCCACCAGCGCATGATGTTCACGGTAACGCTGGAAGCGCTGGCGCCAAGTGACGCCGGATACGGTGGCGCCGCGTTTGGGCTGGGCGGGCTGGTTCATGGTTGCATTCCCCCGAAGCCGTCGCTGAGCAGGCGGCCTTCGTGCAGCGTGATCAGGCGGTGGTCGTAGCGGTCGATGAGGCCGTGGTCGTGGGTGGCGATCAGCACGGTGGTGCCCACCTGCGCGAACTGGTCGAACAGGTCCATGATTTCGGCGGACAGGTCCGGGTCGAGGTTGCCGGTGGGTTCGTCGGCAATCAGGATGGCGGGCTTGTTGACCACGGCGCGGGCAATACCCACCCGCTGCTGTTCACCGCCCGACAGGGTGATCGGATTGAGCTGTTCCTTGTCGAGCAGGCCCACCAGGTCCAGCGCGGCACGCACGCGGCGACCGGTTTCCCGTGGCGGATAGCCGTTGATCAGCAGCGGCAGGGCGACGTTGTCGTAGACGGTGCGGTCGAACAGCAGATGATGGTTCTGGTGCACCATGCCGATCTGGCGGCGATGGAACGGAATGGCGGAGCGCGGGATGTGCGCGATGTTCTGCCCGCACACCAGCATCTGGCCGCTGCTGGGTTTCTCGATCAGCATGATGAGTTTGAGCAGGGTGCTCTTGCCCGCGCCGGAGTGACCGGTGAGAAAGGTGAGATCCCCCGGCGCCAGTTCGAAACTGACGTTGAGCAGGGCATCCTTGCCGGTGTCGTAGCGTTTGCTGACGTTGGTAAGACTGATCATGCAGGATTCACTTCAGAGTGCGGGGCCAGGGCCGGCATGCTTACCGGTCGAACAGGGCTTTCACGAACGGTGCGGCTTCAAAGGCGCGCAGGTCGTCGATCTTTTCCCCCACGCCGATGAAGCGGATCGGCAGCTGCATTTTCGCCGCGATCGCAAACACGATGCCGCCCTTGGCAGTGCCGTCCAGCTTGGTGAGGGTGAGGCCGGTGACGCCCACTGCCTCGTGGAACTGCTGCGCCTGGTTCAGCGCGTTCTGGCCGGTGCCGGCATCCAGCACCAGCATGACTTCGTGCGGCGCGGTCGGATCGAGCTTGCCCATCACCCGTTTCACCTTGCCGAGTTCTTCCATCAGATTGCTCTTGGTGTGCAGACGGCCAGCGGTGTCGGCAATCAGCACGTCGACGCCCTTTGCCCTGGCCGACTGCAGCGCGTCGAAAATCACCGACGCACTGTCGGCGCCGGAATGCTGCGCCACCACCGGAATGCTGTTGCGCTCGCCCCACACCTGCAGCTGCTCGACGGCAGCGGCGCGGAATGTATCGCCGGCCGCCAGCATCACGGATTTGCCTTCCTGCTGCAGCTTTTTCGCCAGCTTGCCGATGGTGGTGGTCTTGCCGACGCCATTCACGCCCACCATCAGGATCACGTAAGGCTTTTGCGCCGGATCGATGTGGAAACCGCCACCGCCATCGGACTTCTGCAGGATGGCGGCCATTTCCTGTTGCAGCGCCGCGTACAGCGCGTCGGAGTCCGCCAGTTCCTTGCGCTTGAGGCGCGCGGTGATGGCGTCGAGAATCTTGCGGGTGGCTTCCACGCCGACATCGGCGGTGAGCAGCTGGGTTTCGATTTCGTCCAGCAGATCGTCGTCGATGGTTTTCTTGCCCAGCAGCAGGCCGGCGAGGCCGTCCGACAGACCGGCGCGGGTGCGCGACAGGCCCTGTTTGACGCGGGCGAAAAAGGAAACGGGGGCTTCGGGAGCGGGTGCCGGCGGAGCGGGAACAGCGACAGGTTTCGCAGCCGGTTTTGCTGGCGATGTTGCTGGCACCGCAACCGCCACCGGTTTTGCCGCTGCGGCAAAGGCCTGGTTGGCCGCGTCCCCCGCCACGAAATAGCGGGCAAACAGGTCGCGCTCGCTGAGCACTTCCGGCCCGCGCAGGGCAGCGGAGGCAGCGCCGGACACCAGGAATCGCTCGAACACGGCGCGTTCGCGGGCAGCTGTCGGCATCGTGAAACCCCTGTGAATTTATTGTCGGGAAGGCTGTCTATGACAGGCCAGGCGAGTCGGGTATCCTACCATTTGTTGTGCCCTGACTCAGCTGCAAATTAACCGCTCAATCCATTCGTCCAACGGATTTCCGAGACTGCCTATGTTATGGAACCGGACTGGCCGCCTGCTGCTGGCGTGCCTTGTAACCCTGATTTTGCCCGCGCAGGCACGGGAGGCGACGCCCACCCTGCCCGCCGCCGAGCGCACCTTTACCCATACCCTCGACAACGGCCTGAAAATCGTGGTGCGGGAAGATCACCGGGCGCCGGTGATGGTGTCGCAGGTGTGGTACCGGGTGGGGTCCAGCTATGAAACGCCGGGGCTGACCGGCCTGTCGCACATGCTGGAGCACATGATGTTCAAGGGCACGTCCAAGGTGCCCGGCGGCGAGTTCTCGAAGATCATCGCCAATCACGGCGGCAGCGAGAACGCCTTCACCACCTACGACTACACCGCCTACTACCAGGTCATGAGCGCGCGCTACCTGCCGCTGAGCCTGGAGCTGGAAGCCGACCGCATGCAGAACGCCACTTTCCCCGCCGACGAGTTCGCCAAGGAACTCAGGGTCGTGAAGGAAGAGCGCCGCCTGCGCACCGAGGACGATCCCAATTCCCTCACCTACGAACGCTTCACGGCGGCGGCGTACCTGTCGTCCGGCTACCACAATCCGGTGATCGGCTGGATGCACGATCTGGATCGCCTGACGGTGGAAGATGCGCGCCAGTGGTATCAGCAGTGGTACGCCCCCAACAACGCCACGCTGGTGGTGGTGGGCGATGTGAAGGCGCAGGAAGTGTTCGAACTGGCGGCGCGCTATTTCGGTCCGCTGCAGCGGCGCGCGCTGCCCCGGCAGCAGATCAACCGCGAAGTGGCCGGCGTGGGCGAGCGGCGCCAGGTGGTGGAACTGCCGGCGAAACTGCCGCTGCTGCTGGTGGGTTACAACACGCCGGGCATCAATACCGCGCAGGATGAAAACGAGGTGTACGCCCTGCGCATGCTGGCCGGCGTGCTCGACGGCGGCTACAGCGCCCGCATCGAAACCGAACTGGTGCGCAACCAGCAGATCGCCGCCAGCGCCGGCGCCGGTTACAGCGGCTTCGCCCTGGGCGACACGCTGTTCTACATCAGCGCCATTCCCTCCAACGGCCACAGCATGGAGGAACTGGAAGCGGCGCTGCAGGAACAGCTCAACCGCCTGCAGACCGAACTGCCCACCGCCGACGAACTGCAGCGGGTGCGGGCGCAGATCCTGTCCGCCGAGGTCTACCAGCAGGATTCCATTTCCAGCCAGGCCAACCAGATCGGCAAGATGGAATCCATCGGCCGCAGCTGGCAGGAAGCCGACCAGCTGGCGGAGAAACTGGCGCAGGTGACGCCGGAACAGATCCAGGCGGTGGCGCGCAAGTATCTGGTGCCCGCCCGCAAGACCGTGACCATCCTCAAGCCGCTGCCGCTCTGAGCACTGAATTCTGATACAGGAAACCTTTCGTCATGGCTGATTCACGTTTCCAACGCATTCTGCGCAACCTGCTACTGGCGACGGCCGCCGTCGTCATCGTGGTGATTGCCGCGCTGCTGGCGCCGATGTTCCTCAAGCAGCATGAAGGCCGCCCCGGTCCGCAGGTGGTGGTGACCACCAAACCCAATCTGGAGGCGGTCAACGGCCTGCAGCTGACCTCGCCGGAAATCATCGCGAAAACACCGGCCAAACCCCACAAGATCCACATCCAGTCTTGGCAGACGCCGAAAGGCGCCACCGTGATGTTCGTGAACGCGCCGGAGATTCCCATGCTGGATCTGCGCGTGGTGTTCAACGCCGGTTCCGCCCGCGATGACGGCATCGCCGGACTGGCCACCCTCACCAACGCCATGCTGAGCGAAGGCGCCGGCGTGGCGGACGTGGACCAGATTGCCCGCCATTTTGAAGGTCTGGGTGCGAGTCTGGACAACGGTGCCTACCGCGATATGGCCGTGGTGAGCCTGCGCACCCTGTCCGATCCGCAGTACCGGGTGCCGGCCCTCAGCCTGTTCTACGACGTGGTGGCCCATCCCACCTTCCCGCAGGACAGCCTCGACCGCCTGCGCAAGCAGCTGTTGCTGGCACTGGAACATGAAAAGCAGGACCCGGCGTCCCAGTCCAGCAAGGCGTTTTTTGAAACCCTCTATCCGGATGCGCCCTACGGCATTCCCACCAACGGCACCGAGGCCAGCCTGCCGCTGATCACCACCAGCCTGCTGCGCGAGTTCCACCAGCGTTATTACGTCAGCCGCAACATGGTGATCGCCATGATCGGCGCCATCGACCGCAAGGACGCCGAACTGATCGCGCTGCAGCTGGATGCGCAGCTGCCGGAAGGGTCCGCTGCACCGGCGCTGCCAACACCGGCGCCACTGGCGAAGGCAGTGGAAAAGCACATCGAATTTCCCTCCACCCAGACCCATATCCTGGCGGGCACCCTGGGCGTGAAGCGCGGCGATCCGGACTGGTATCCGCTGTACGTGGGCAACGAAATCCTCGGCGGCAGCGGCTTTGCGTCGAAGCTGAATCAGGTGATCCGGCAGGACAACGGTCTGGCCTACAGCGTGTACAGCCAGTTCGCGCCGATGGCGGTGGCCGGCCCCTTCATGATGGGCCTGCAGACCCGCAACGATCAGGCCGGGCAGGCGCTGCAACTGCTGGACAAAACGCTGCGCGAGTTCATCGCCAAGGGCCCCACCGACAAGGAACTGGCCGATGCCAAGCGCAACCTGCTCAACAGCTTCCCGCTGCAGACCGCCAGCAACAGCAGCATCGTCGATTACCTGGGCATGATCGGTTTCTACAAACTGCCGCTGGATTATCTGGAACAGTTTCCCGGCGCGGTGGAAAAGGTCACGGCGGATGACATCCGCGACGCATTTGCGCGGACAGTGCAGGCCGACAGACTGCTGACCGTGACGGTGGGCGCGCAGAACGGTACGGCACCGTCCGCACCATGAAGAAAATTCCGGACAAGACCGGCAGCGGCAGCAAGGGCGGCTCAGGCAAACGCACGTCCGTCGCCCCCAAAGGCCCCGGCGAGGTACGCATCATCGGTGGCCAGTGGCGCGGCCGCCGCCTGCAGTTCAGTTCCCAGGAAGGCCTGCGTCCCACCCTCGACCGCTACCGCGAAACCCTGTTCAACTGGCTGATGTACGACGTGGAAGGCGCCCGCTGCCTGGACCTGTTTGCCGGCAGCGGCGCACTGGGTCTGGAAGCGCTGTCACGCGGCGCAAAGGAAGTGGATTTCGTCGACGCCAATGCCACCGTCTGCCGCGACCTGCGCGCCAACCTGCAGAAACTGGGCAGCGACAAGGGCCGGGTCTGGCACAGCGCCGCCGAGGCCTGGCTGCGCAACCGCAGCCTGCACAGCGCCAGCGGTTTTGCCCCCTACAATCTGGTCTTTCTCGACCCGCCCTTCCACCAGGACCTGCTGCAGGGCTGCATCCACCTGCTGGAAACCGGCGGCTGGCTGGCGGATGACTGCAAGATCTATCTGGAAGCCGAAGGCGGCTTCGACCGCAGCAAACTGCCCTACCACTGGACGGTACTGAAGGAAAAGGATGCCAAAAACAAGCTCTTCCTGCTGCTGCAACGGGAACCGGCCCACCCCCTCGCCCCGGCCTGACTTGCCCTGCCCGCCTAAGTCATTTCTGCAATGAGCCTGTGGCCCGGCAGGGGGTGGTCTATGCTTAATGGACTCATTCCGGAGGTATGGACCGCATGTCGATTCCGCAGAAAATCGTGGACCAGCTCAACGCGCAGGGAATCGCCTACCAGATCATCGAGGACAGCACCGCTGCCCCCTTGCACCCCCTCTACAGCGGCGACCAGATCGCCCGCCACCAGATTGCCCAGCTGGTGGTGCTGGAGGATTCGCTGGGCCGGGCCCAGGTGCTGCTGCCGGCGGACTGCCTGCTGGACCTGCAGAAACTGTGCGAGGACAGCGGTCGCAACTTCACTGCCATCAGCCCTGACAGCTGCCGCCAGCTGGCCGTATCGCTGGGCATGGAACGGCTGCCCTCGTTTCCCCTCAACGACAACCTGCCGCTGATCGTCGACAAGCGCCTGCTCAAGCCCGCCACGCTGTATCTGGAAGTGAACCAGAGCGGCCTGTATCTGGCGCTGCCACAGACAGAATTCGCCAAGCTGGTGAGCCGCGCCAAACCCGCCGATGTCTGCGTGCCGCTCAGCCGGCTGAGCCAGGACCCCAACGACCGCGCCGCCGTCGACAAGGCGGTGCAGAACTTCACTACCCTGCGCATCCGCCAGCGGCTGGAGCAGACGCTGGAAATGCCGCCGCTGCCGGACACCGCCGAGCGCATCATCAAGCTGCGCATCGATCCCAACGCCAGCATCAGGGAGCTGGTGGCCATCGTGGAAAAGGATCCCAGCCTCGCCGCGCAGGTGGTGAGCTGGGCCAGTTCGCCCTACTACGCCGCGCCGGGCGCGATCCGCTCGGTGCACGACGCGGTGGTGCGGGTACTGGGCTTCGATCTGGTGATCAACCTGGCGCTGGGCCTGGCGCTGGGCAAATCCATCGAACTGCCGAAAGACGGTCCCAACGGCGTGCAGCCCTACTGGCAGCAGGCCGTGTTCACCGCAAGCCTGATGGAAGGTCTGGTGAAGGCGATGCCGTCCGACTTCCGCCCGTCGATCGGTCTGGCCTATCTGTGCGGGCTGCTGTCGAATTACGGCTATCTGGTGCTGGCGCATATCTTTCCGCCCTATTTTTCCGTCATCAACCGCTGCATCGAGGCCAATCCGCATGTGGAAAGTTTCTACGTGGAGCAGCACCTGATCGGCGTGTCGCGGGAAACCATCAGCAGCCAGCTGATGGAATGCTGGTCCATGCCGGAGGAAATTCTGGTGGGACTGCGCTGGCAGAATCATCCGCAGTTCGATGGCGACATGGCGGTGTATGCGCGGCTGCTGTATCTGTCCATCCAGCTGCTGCGCAGCGTGGGGCTGGCAGGTGGTCCGCAGCATGTGCTGGATGAAGCGCTGTTGGCGAGCCTGCATCTGGGCCGCGACGAAGTGGCCAGCGTGCTCAACCGGGTGGTGGCGCAGAAGGATGAACTGGTGAAGATTGCCCGCGG
>CAZBII010000040.1:0-31215 GCA_964491665.1 uncultured Moraxellaceae bacterium | reverse complement strand
CTTATAACCTCAGTCGATAAGGCTTACCAATCAGCCAGTTAATGTCACCAAACACCCCACTGTGTGGCTGCGTTGTGATTTTGTTATTGTTTCGCAACGTTTTTTCGGTCACGGCGACATTTCCGGCCGGGCGGGGTGGTGCTGCTCCTGTACCGCGTCCATAATCTGTTTAATTATCAGTCACTTTGAGCGAGAGAGAAGCCGATGGATGTACTCGACCGGATACGCGCGGGCGTGCCTGCCCATGCACCCGATCCGGCGGAGATGGAGCAGGCCCAGGCAGCCGTGCTGATGGCGCTGACCGATGACCCGCTGCAACCGGAGCTGATCCTCACCCGGCGTGCCATCCATCTGAGCAGTCATGCCGGCGAGGTCGCCTTCCCCGGCGGCAAGCGCGATGCGTCCGACACCAGCCTGCTGATGACCGCCCTGCGCGAGTCGGAAGAGGAGATTGCCCTGCCGTCCACTCACGTCGAGGTTGTGGGGCCGATGCCGCTGAACCGGTCCAAGATGGGCCTGCAAGTCGTGCCGTTTGTGGGTATCATTCCCCACCGGATCAGCCTGACGCCTAGCGTCGACGAAATCGACTGCATTTTCCGCGTGCCGCTGCACTTCTTTCTGGAACAGCGGCCGCTGGACTTCACCGAGCGGGAATTCCAGGGGGTGCGCTACCGCATTCCCTGCTTTGATTTTGAAGGCCATATCATCTGGGGGCTGACCGCCTTTTTCATTACCGATTTCCTGAACCGGGTGCTGGACATGAATTACGACTTCATAATGCCGACCCCGGTCAAACCATGACCTGAAGCGCAGGGGACACAGCATGATTTACCGTTTGGGCGACCGCCGGGTGGAGATTCGCGGCACGGATTACTACATCGCCGACAATGCCACCGTGATTGGCTCCGTGATCATCGAGCAGAACGTCAGCATCTGGTTCAACGTGGTGATCCGCGGCGACAACGACCCGATCCATCTGGGCGAAGGCACCAACATCCAGGACGGCGCCGTGCTGCACACCGACACCGGCATTCCGCTCACCCTGGGCAAGTACGTCACCGTCGGCCACCAGGCCATGCTGCATGGCTGCGAGGTGGGCGACAACTCCCTCATCGGCATCAACGCCGTCGTTCTCAACCGGGCGAAGATCGGCAAGAACTGCATCATCGGCGCCAACGCGCTGATCCCCGAAGGCAAGGTCATTCCCGACAACTCCATGGTGCTGGGTTCCCCCGGCAAGATCGTCAAGGAAGTCAGCGAGCAGCAGATCACGATCGTGAAGCTGGGTGCTCTGCATTACGTCGAGAACTTCAAACGCTACAAGGCGCATCTGGAAGCGGACAATCTGCAATGAACAAGCCCGCGAAAGAGGAAGTGCTCCTTTCGCCCTGTGTGGGGGTGTGTGCGCTGGACGATGATGACATCTGCATCGGCTGCTGGCGCAGTGGCGAGGAGATTTCCCGCTGGGGCTACCTCGACAACGACGGCAAGCGCGCCATTCTGCAGAACGTTGATGCACGCCTGAAAAAGCAGTTCCCGAAACCCTAATGCCCGCAATCATCCGGAAGAAATCAGCATGACCCGAATCGGTACTCCCCTGACATCAACTGCCACCCGCGTTCTGCTGTGTGGTTCCGGCGAACTGGGCAAGGAAGTGGTGATCGAACTGCAGCGGCTGGGCTGCGAAGTCATCGCCGTGGACCGCTACCCCAACGCGCCGGCGATGCAGGTGGCGCATCGCAGCCATGTCATTTCCATGCTGGATGGCGCGACACTGCGGGTGGTGATCGAGGCGGAAAAGCCGCACTACATCGTGCCGGAAATCGAGGCCATCGCCACCGACACGCTGGTGGAACTGGAACGCGAAGGTTACACCGTGGTGCCTACCGCGCGCGCCGCCAAACTCACCATGAATCGCGAAGGCATCCGCCGGCTGGCGGCGGAAGAACTGGGGCTGGCAACCTCGCCCTACCGGTTTGCCTCCACCCACACCGAATATCTCGAAGCCATTGCCGCCATCGGTCTGCCCTGCGTGGTGAAGCCGATCATGAGTTCCTCTGGCAAGGGCCAGAGCACGGTGAAAACCGAAGCCGACATCGAGCACGCCTGGCATTACGCGCAGGAAGGCGGTCGCGCCGGTGCCGGCAAGGTCATCATCGAAGGATTCATTGATTTCGATTTCGAAATCACGCTGCTCACTGTGCGCCACGCCGGCGGCACCACTTTCTGCGAAGCCATTGGCCACCGTCAGGAAAAGGGCGATTACCGCGAATCCTGGCAGCCGCAACCGATGAGCCCCGGCGCGCTGCAGAAGGCGCGAGACATCGCGGAGAAAATTACCGATGCACTGGGTGGTCGCGGCATTTTCGGAGTGGAACTGTTTGTCGCCGGCGACGAGGTGATTTTCAGCGAAGTCTCGCCGCGTCCGCACGACACCGGCCTGGTCACGCTGATCTCGCAGGATCTGTCGGAATTCGCGCTGCATGCCCGCGCCATTCTCGGTCTGCCGATTCCGGCTATCCGCCAGCTGGGTCCGGCCGCGTCCGCCGTGATTCTGGTGGAAGGCGAATCGCAGCAGACCTCATTCGGCAATCTCAATCAGGCATTGTCGGAGCCGGACACGCAGCTGCGCCTGTTCGGCAAGCCGGAAGTGAAGGGCAGCCGGCGCATGGGCGTGGGTCTGGCGCTGGCGGACGACATCGATTCTGCCGTGCAGAAAGCCCTGCGGGTGGCGAATGCGGTGGACGTGAAGTTCTGAACGCCTGAGGGTGCGACTGGCGCCCGTGGCATGGAAGCACCGCGGCAATGGACATCGAGGAGTGCACATGAAGCTGACTCTCAACCTGGACCTGAATGTGCGCCGGTTGCTGCTGGCGCTGTCCCTTGCCGGGTTGTTGTCCTGCACCGGCGACCTGCCGTCTGAACTGGGCAGCCTGCAGCGCTTGCAGGGGTCTGGGCATCTGCCAGCGCCCGCCGCGCCGCCGCTCACCGCGCAGTTCCTCGGTGCCGGAGGTGTCTACCTGCATTACCGCGAGCAGAGCCTGCTGGGCGACCCATTCTTTTCCAATCCGCCGCTGTCGGCCTGGCTGACGCTGCGCACGCTCAAATCCCGCACCGACGTGATCGACGCGCATCTGCCGCCGCTGGAGCAGGTGCAGGCCATTCTGGTGGGACACGGTCATTTCGATCATTTGATGGATGTGCCGTATGTGGCCGGCAAACTGCCCGCCAGCGTGCATGTTTATGGCAGCGACACGGTGCACAACCTGCTGGCGCCGGAAGTGGCGGTGGAACGGCTGGTGGGGCTCGACACCCAAATGGCGCGGGACGGCGCGGGCGGGCAGTGGGTCAGCATCAATCCGCAGTTGCGCATTCTGCCGATCTATTCCGAGCATGCCCCGCATTTCGGTGAAACCGTACTGGCGTCCGGCAGCATCGACCATCCCCTGCTGCAACGGGCCGACGATGCGCTGGCGTGGAAAGCCGGCCCCAATCTCAACTACGTCATCGATTTTCTGCAGCCTGACGCCAGTGGTTCTGGTCCGGGTGTGGCGTTTCGCGTGTTCTATCAATCCTCCTCCAGCAACGCGCCCATCGGTTTTCCGCCGGACTGGCTGCTGGCGGACGGCGTGCCCTTTGATCTGGCATTGATTTGCGCCGCCAACTACAACCATGTACAGGGTTATCCGCAGGGTATTCTGGAGCGCATCAAACCGCGTGCCGTCATGCTGATTCACTGGGAACAGTTCTGGGACGAATACCGCACCGACCGCGCCTCGCCGCTGCCGGGACTGGATTTTGCCGAACTGGAGCGACGCATCCGCAGTGTGCTGGGTGCGGACGTGCCGGTGTATCTGCCCAATCGCGGCGCAGCGCTGGAACTGGAGGCACGGCCATGAAGAACGGACTGAAAATCGGCATTGCGCTGGGCAGTGGCTCGGCGCGCGGCTGGTCGCACATTGGTGTTTTGCGCGCGCTGCAGAAACACGGCATCGAGCCGGACATCATCGCCGGCACCAGCATCGGCGCGCTGGTGGGCAGCTGTTATGCCGCCGGCAAGCTGGATGAACTGGAAACCTGGGTGACGGGGCTGGGCTGGCGCGATGTGGTCAGCCTGCTGGACGTGAAGCTGAGCGGCGGTCTGATTGAGGGCCGCAAGGTATTCCAGTTCTTCGACCAGCACATGACGGACCTCAGTTTCGAGCAGCTGCAGAAACCGTTTGCTGCCGTGGCCACCGATCTGGAAACCGGCCGCGAGATCTGGCTGCAGCACGGGCATCTGGCGCCGGCGGTGCGGGCGTCGCTGTCGATTCCCGGTCTGTTCACGCCCTACCGCTCGCAGGCCGGGCGCATTCTGGTGGACGGCGGTCTGGTCAATCCGGTGCCGGTCACCCTCTGCCGCGCCATGGGCGCCGATCTGGTGATCGCGGTGAACCTGAACAGCGAGATTGTCGGCAAGCACCTGCGCAACTCGCGCAAGCTCAGCACCGAATTTGTGGCAGAGGACCGGGTTGCTGAAGCACCGGCAGCGGTCACGCCAGCGTCTGCCGCACCGACCGCTCCGGCACCGGCTGATCCGGCGCACAATGGCGATGCCCGCGCCGAGGATTCCCGCAGCGGCGAACCGGATTTCTTCCGTCGTCTGGCGCAGATGTTTTCCGATGAAAATGGCGGCAGCAACGGCGAGCGCGAGCAGCCCATGCCCGGCGTGATGGAAGTGATCGCGTCGTCCATCAACATCATGCAGGACCGCGTCACCCGCAGTCGCATGGCGGGCGATCCGGCCGATCTGATGCTGAGTCCGCGCCTGTCTCACATGGGGCTGATGGAATTCTACCGCGCGGCTGAAGCCATCACCGCCGGCGAGCAGACGGTCGAATACGCACTGCCGGCATTGAAGGCGCTGCTCGGCCTGGATGAGACATAATCCATATTCTGCAAACAGGCAGGGGCAACTATACTAAGCGCCGGGGATTTGCATTCTTGCCTTCACATCATGGGAGCCTGACAGGGACATGCTGAAGTTACAGTTCAAGGACCAGCGGCAGCCGGCGATCTGGCTGGTGGAATCGGTCACGACCATTGGATCGGGTGCAAAAAATCAGGTGGTGATCAACGAGTCCGGCATCGAGGAGGTGCACGCGCAGATCACCAAGCAGGGTGATGCCCTGTACCTGTCCGACAACGGCAGCCTGTCCGGCACCTTCGTCAACGGCAACAAGATCGGCCAGAATTTCCAGCTGCGTCCCGGCGACAGCGTGCGCATCGGCAAGGTGGAGCTGGCCATCGTCGATCCCAAAACCGGCGGTGAAAAGCCACCCGCTGTTGCACCTGCGCCCCGTGCCGACTGGAGCATCATGGCTATCACGGGCGAACTCAAGGGCAAGAGCATTCCGATTCGCGGTTCCATGGTGTTCGGCCGCTCCAATACCTGCGACATCGTCATCAATGACGCCCACATGTCGCGCCGCCATGCGGAAATCAATCTCAAGGACGGCATTCTGCGGCTGGTGGACCTGAAGTCCTCCAACGGCACCTGCGTGAACGGGAAAAATATCGGTGAGCAGATCCTGAAGCCGGGCGACAAGATCAGCTTTGATCAGGTGACGTTTCTGGTGGCTGGCCCTGCCAACGCTCCCGTGGTGGTGCCGGAGGAGGATGCCGATGACGCCACGGTGTTCCGTGCTGCGCCGATTCCACGTCGCCCCCAGCAGCCAGCTGCCAAACCGGCAGCGCCCGTGGTGCCGGCGCCGTCCGCAGCGGTGGATGCCAAGGTCAGTGCGCAGTCGTCTTCAGGCAAATTGCCGCTGATCATCGGTGGGGTGGTGGCGCTGGTGATTCTGGCCGGAGTGGCCGGCTTCATGCTGTAGCCGACGGCGTTTTGCTTTTCTTGCGCGACGGCTTCGTGTTCACCACGCGGGCCGTCTTCACCAGATTGTCCTTGATGTGGATCGTCTCGATCCGGTAAGCACCGATCTTCACGCACAGGTTGTGTTCCGGAATATGCTCCAGATGCTCCGTGATCAGTCCGTTCAGCGTTTTCGGCCCTTTTGACGGCAGGTTCCACTTCAGTGACTTGTTGATGTCGCGAATGGTGGCCAGACCGTCGATGATGTAGGAGCCGTCTTCCTGCGGATGGATATCCTGGCTTTTCACCGCCGCAAAATCCGTCGTAAATTCGCCGACGATTTCCTCCAGAATATCCTCCAGCGTCACGATGCCCTGCACGTCGCCGTATTCATCCACCACGAAACCCTGCCGCCGCTTCACTTTCTGGAAATTCAGCAGCTGCACGCTCAGTGGCGTGCCTTCGGGAATGAAGTAAGGTTCGGCCGCCAGCTCGACGATCCTGGACTTGTTCAGTTCGTTGTCCATCAGCATGCGGCTGATCTTGCGCAGATGCACCACGCCCACCGGCGCATTCAGATCCGACTTGTAGATGGGCAGACGCGTGTGCTGGGCCGAGCGCAGGTACTTGGTGATTTCCTCGATGTCCTGATCCAGGTCGATGCCGGACACTTCATGCTTGGGAATCATGATGTCGTCGACGGTCACCTCCTCCAGATCCAGAATGCTCAGCAGCATCGTCTTGTGCCGCTTGGGCAGCACCGCGCCGGACTCATTCACCAGGGTGCGCAGTTCCTCGCGGCTGATATGGTCGGGACCGGCCTGCTCTGGTGTCACGCCAATCGCCCGCAGCAGTCCGTTGCAGACGGTATTCATCAGCCACACCAGCGGATACAGCAGGGTCATCAGTGGCTTCAGCACGTACACCGTATTGAGCGCCACCTTTTCCGGCCGCAGGGCCGCCAGTGTCTTGGGTGTCACTTCCCCCACCACCAGCACCACCAGCGTCAGCATTGCGCTGGCCAGGGCAATGCTGTTCTCACCCCACAGGCGGATGGCAATGATGGTGGCGATGGCGGCGGCGAAGGTGTTCACGAAGTTGTTGCCGATCAGGATCATGCCGATCAGGCGGTCCGGGCGGGACAGCAGTTCTTCCGCCAGTGCCGCGCCGCGCTGCTTTTTCTTCACCAGATGGCGCAGGCGATAGCGGTTGAGGGACAGCATGCCGGTCTCGGAGCCGGAGAAAAACGCCGACAGCAGCAGCAGGATGCCCAGCGCGGTCCACAGAACGGATAAGGGAATTTCATGCATGGCGGTGCCGCCCGTTCATACCCGTTCCAGCACCACTTCCAGCACAATCTTGGACCCGAAATAGGCCAGGGTCAGCAGCACGAAGCCGGTCAGGGTCCACTTCACCGCCACCATGCCGCGCCAGCCCCACAGGCCACGCCCCAGCAGCAACAGTGCCAGCACCAGCCAGGCGGCAATCGCAAACACGGTCTTGTGAATCAGATGCTGGGCGAAGATGTCTTCCAGGAAATAGAAGCCCGAGCCAATGGCGATGGTGAGCAGCGCCAGACCGATGCCGATCAGGTCAAACAGCGTGTTCTCCATGGTCTGCAGTGGCGGCAGCAGGTGCAGGATGTCGTGGATGTGACGATGTTTCAGCTGGTAATTCTGGATCGACAGCAGCAGCGACTGCGACAGCGCCAGTGCAATTACGCTGTACGCCACGATCGACAGCAGAATGTGCGCCAGCATGCCGCCGCTCAGGTCGATGTGCGGGGTGATGCGGTCGTGCAGGAACAGGTTCAGTACCAGCCCGATACAGGCGGCCGGATAGGCCGGCGCCAGCAGGGACTGGATATCGCGGAACAGGGTAATCAGCGTGCCGCAGGCCGCCAGCACAAAGCCGAACAGCGAGACCACATTGATCAGGCCCAGCTCGACGCCGTCATGTTTGAACAGGGACGCATTCAGATTCAGCGCGTGTCCGGCCAGACCCAGCACGGCAACGAGCAGCAGAAAGGGGCGATTCAGGGGGGTGTTGGTCTTCAGGCTCCGGACCAGCAGGAACGCAGCAAAGCCATAACAGAGACAGGCGAAAATTCCTGCAGCAATCGCCAGAGTCATGGTGCCGGCAAACTCCTTACTGGATTCGGTGGAAGGCCAAGTGTGGCACAAGGCTGTCAATAAGGAAACGCCCTGCGCTATACTTCCGCGCTCGATAATAAATAGCCGACGAAGACAATTCTATGTTTGACACACTGACCGAACGTCTCAGTAACAGCCTGCGCAGTGTCACCGGCAAAGCCCGCCTGACCGAAGACAATATCAAGGATACCCTGCGTGAAGTTCGGATGGCACTGCTGGAAGCCGACGTGGCGCTGCCGGTGGTCAAGGACTTCATCGACAAGGTCAAGGAGCGCGCGGTCGGTCAGGAAGTGATGAAGAGCCTGAGCCCTGGCCAGGTATTTATCAAGATCGTCAATGACGAACTCGTCCACATGATGGGCGACGCCAACGACGCACTCAAGCTCAATACCCAGCCCCCCGCGGTTATCCTGATGGCGGGTTTGCAGGGCGCCGGTAAAACCACCACGGTGGGCAAGCTGGCCAAATTCCTGAAAGAGCGCCAGAAGAAAACCGTTCTCGTCACCAGTGCCGACGTTTACCGTCCCGCCGCGATCAAGCAGCTGGAAACCCTGGCGAAAGACATTGGCGTCAAGTTCCACCCCAGCAGCGCCGACCAGAATCCCATCGATATCGCCCGCGCTGCTATCGCCGATGCCAAGAAGCAGTTTGCCGATGTCGTGATCGTGGACACCGCCGGTCGCCTCGCCATCGACGAGCAGATGATGGACGAGATCAAGCAGCTGCACGCTGCCATCAACCCCATCGAAACCCTGTTCGTGGTCGATGCCATGACCGGTCAGGACGCCGCCAATACCGCTAAGGCTTTCAATGACGCCTTGCCGCTCACCGGCGTGGTGCTCACCAAGGCCGACGGTGATGCCCGTGGCGGTGCCGCCCTGTCTGTGCGCCATATCACCGGCAAGCCGATCAAGTTCATCGGTATGGGCGAGAAGACCGACGCCTTGGAACCTTTCCACCCCGACCGTATTGCCTCCCGCATCCTCGGCATGGGCGACGTGCTCACCCTGGTGGAAGAAGCCGAGCGCAAGCTGGACAAGGAAAAGGCCGACAAGCTGGCCAAGAAGCTCAAGAAGGGCAAGGGCTTCGATCTGGAAGACCTGCTGGAACAATTCCAGCAGATGAAGAAGCTCGGTGGCATGGCCGGCATGCTGGACAAGCTGCCCGGCATGGGCGGAGTAGCCCAGATGGCGCAGCAGGGCGGCGTGGCCGACAAGGAACTCAAGCGCATGGAGGCCATCATCTACTCCATGACCCCGCTGGAGCGTCGCAAGCCGGATGTCATCACCGGTTCCCGCAAGCAGCGCATTGCCGCTGGCTCCGGCACCCAGATCCAGGATGTGAACCGGGTGCTCAAGCAGCATGCCCAGATGCAGAAGATGATGAAAAAGCTCACCTCCAAGGGCGGCATGAAGAACATGATGCGGGGAATGAAAGGCATGATGGGCGGCGGCGGCTTCCCCGGCGGCGGCATGCCTCCCTTCAAGATGTGACAGGGCTTTCCATTGGCGCTGAATTCCCGTAGAATTCAGCGCCTTCTGTGCCCTGCACACCCTCATGAGCCGGCAGGAACAGTAAGCAAAGGCTGCACAAAATCAGGTATTTCAGTGGGTTACTGAGGCCCTAAAAAGGGTTTCGGTGGCTTGCTTCACTTTAAAAATCGCTGAACAGAACGCTAGTCAAAGGAAACAGAAACCATGGTAACTATTCGTCTTGCTCGTGGCGGCGCCAAAAAACGTCCTTTCTACCACCTGGTTGTCACCAACAGCCGCAGCGCCCGTGACGGCCGCTTCATCGAGCGCGTTGGCTTCTTCAACCCCATTGCAACCGGTGGCGAAGACCGTCTGCGCATCAACTTCGAGCGTCTGGAATACTGGCTGGGCACTGGCGCCCAACCCTCCGAGCGCGTTGCCGCGCTGATCAAGGACGCCAAGAAAGCAGCGGCCTGATCCTTTCCATGAATGACTGGGTGATCGTGGGGAAATTCATGTCCCCGTTCGGGATCAAAGGCATGCTGAAGCTGTTCTCCCATACCCAGCCCATGGAAAACATTGCAGAGTACAACCCCCTGTGGATTCAACGCGGGGGCAGCTGGCAACCCATCAACCTTGAGCATGTTCAGCGACATGGCAAGGGGCTGGTGGCCAAGATCAAGGGTTGTGACGACCGTGATCAGACACTGGCCTTCATCGGGTGTGAAATAGCAATCAGGCGCGAGCAGTTGCCAGCGCTGGAACAGGGTGATTACTACTGGTCGCAACTTGAGGGCCTTAATGTCATCACCATCGAAGGTGATCGCCTGGGCAAGGTGGATCACCTGCTGGAAACCGGGTCGAACGACGTGCTGGTGGTGCAGCCCACCGCTGACAGTATCGACCGCCAGGAACGGCTGATTCCCTACCTGTGGCAGGACGTGGTCAAACAGGTCGATCTGCAGGCAGGGACTCTCACCGTGGACTGGGACAAGGATTTCTGAAAGGCAGCCCGGTGGCTGCGGGAAATCAGGACCGTTTAATCAGGGTCAGATATTCAGGGTGAGCGTATGAAATTCTCGATCATCACCCTGTTTCCGGACATGTTCAGGGCCATAACGGAGCATGGTATTACCAGCCGGGCCGTGAAGAACGGGATCATTGACCTGGATACGGTCAACCCCAGGGATTTCACCCACGATGTGCATCGCACCGTGGATGACCGGCCCTACGGCGGTGGCCCGGGCATGCTGATGCTGGTGGAGCCGTTGCTGGCTGCAGTTGAGCAGGCCAGACAGAATCTGGCAGCAAAAGGGGTGGCGCAGGCGAAAGTCGTGTATGTGTCACCGCAGGGCAAGCGCTTCGATCAGCATGCAGCCCTGGAATTCAGCCGGCAGGAAGGGATGATCTTTCTGTGCGGGCGTTACGAAGGGATTGATGAGCGCGTGATCGAACTGGCGGTGGATGAAGAGTGGTCCATCGGCGATTACGTTCTCAGTGGCGGTGAGCTGCCGGTGATGGCGATGATCGATGCCACGGCCAGATTGCTGCCGGGCGTGCTGGGTCACAAGGATTCCGCCGCCGAGGATTCGTTTTTTGAGGGGCTGCTGGATTGCGCCCACTATACCCGCCCCGAGGATTATCAGGGCCGGGTGGTTCCACCGGTTTTGCTGAGCGGCAATCATGCCGCCATCCGGCGCTGGCGACTGAAGCAGTCTCTGGGCCGTACCTGGCAGCGCCGCCCCGATCTGTTGCAGGGCAAGCTGCTGACGCAGGAAGAACAGAAGCTGTTGCAGGAATTCCAGGATGAACTGGCTGCGCAGCGGGAACAGGATTTGTCGCCGCCGCCCGATGCCTGACCGGGCAACGCAGCGTCAGTGACTGACAGTTTTTTAACGGCGTGAATGTAGCGTTATCCGACCCTACCTCTGACGCCATAAACGTAGAGGAAATCTACCATGAGCGGTAAGAACAAAATTATCCAGATGCTGGAAAAGGAACAGATGAAAACCGACCTGCCGGCATTCGGTATCGGTGACACTGTTGTGGTCAACGTGAAGGTGCAGGAAGGCGATCGCAGCCGTCTGCAGGCGTACGAAGGCGTTGTTATCGCCAAGCGTAATCGCGGCCTGAACTCTTCCTTCACCGTGCGCAAGATCTCCAACGGTGTGGGCGTTGAGCGTGTATTCCAGACGCACAGCCCGGTGGTTGACAGCGTGCAGCTGAAGCGTCGTGGTGCCGTGCGTCGCGCCAAGCTGTACTACCTGCGCGACCGCGCTGGCAAGTCGGCCCGTATCCGCGAGAAGCTCAACTGATCAACGCGTCAGTTGCTTCAAGCACAAAGAAAGCGCCTTTGCTGGCGCTTTTTTTGTGCCTGCCGAAATGGCCTGCCTGCCAATGTATGCCGGCGTTTCAGGGCGTGACCTGTTCCGGCGGGCTGGGTGGCTGGGCTGGCAGGGTCAACAGAACCTTGATGCTGCGGCTGGATTGACTGGCATCGATATAGCCGATGGCGGCCGGATCCTGGGCTATCTGGCTGATCATGTCATCGGTGGAGCGGGCGCTGGTGGGCAGCCGCCCGCGACCACTGAACAGGTAATAGGCGCGATAGCGTTTCAGTTTGGCTCCATCCTGCTGCAGCACTTGCTGATAGAAGCGCACAAATACGGGGTGATCTTCCGGCAGGTCAAAGGGGTGGATTTCCTGGCGTGTCTGCGGAAAGAGGGGCATGCGGCCGAGGAAGATTTTCTTCAGGTCGCTCTCCTGCAGCGAGGACAGGGGATTGTCCGGATGCACGATAATGGCGATGTCGGCATGCGCGGTTCCCGTGAGCCAGAGCAGCACCGCCGGCACCAGTAGCCGGTACAGGATTCTGTTGTAGTGGAGAGAACCTGATCCGGTCATCAGAACACGACATCCACGGCAAGGCTTAGGGCGCTTGTGTGATCCGGCGGATGACTGGTTTCCTGGCGCAGCTGTCCGGTGGTGCGGTCTTCGAAGTTGAACCACTGCCACTCGGCTTTCAGCGCGGTGTTGGGTAGCAGTTCATGCCGTAAACCTGTGGTCCAGGTGTGCTGGGCATAGTTCACGGAATCAATGGCAATGACCGAGGCCGCGCGCAGCTGGTCCAATGCTGGTACTGCGCCGGCGGGGACGATGCTGTAGCTCGCCTGTATGTCCTTGAGGGTGGCCAGGTTGAATTCGTTATGGAAGGCGCCGGCGACAACGTAGGGCGTGAAGGCGCCGAAGCGGTGCTGGATGGAGGCATACCAGCCGTTCGCGTTGTTGGTGTAGCCGTCCTCCGTATTCTTGATGTCGAAGGCTTCCGCAATTGCGGTCAGTTCATCGTGTTCCCAGCGCAGGCCCAGGCTCTGGTAGCGATACCAGGCGTCGCGGGCCTGGTGGGAGTCGGCGATGCGGGCAAACAGGGGCGAATAGACACTGGCGCTGCGGAACAGGTTTTCGGACGTCTGGAATGAATTCACCCGTATGTCTGTGCGGTCGTAGATGATGCCGTAGCGCAGGGTGAGCCCGTCCCGCTGCAGGCTGACGTTGGTGCCCAGCATGGGTTCAACCCGGATCTCCAGGTCGTCGCGGCTGCGGTGCATGGTGCCGCCCAGCAGTTGCACATCGATGGCGATGTCGCGCCAGTCGCTGACCCAGGCGAGGTCGGCGCCGTCGAAATTGCTGAACGGCGACAGGATGGGCGCGTAGACATCCACCGGCGGACGCACCCAGGCGTAGGAGTAGCCCACGTCGACGGTTTCGGAAAACAGATAATGCGGGGTGCGCATGCGGCCCAGGCGGGTGCGCCACTCGGTGTCGAGCTGGTAGCTGAGGAATAGCCAGTCCAGCTCTGGCTCGTATTCGCTGGTGTCGTCCCAGTTGAAGCCGCGACTGACAATTTGCGCGGTGAGTGACAGCCGCTCCGCCAGATTGCCGCGCAGGTGCAGGCCAAGGGCGCTGTCGGAATCGAAGCTCCAGCGGTCGGCGTCGTAATCCATGAATACCAGGTTGCTGTCCTCCACCCGGCCGGTGCCGGCGGAGGCAAAGCCGGACAGTGACCAGTTGTCGTCGGCCTGGCTGTGCTGCGGCAGACCCAGCAGGGTGAGCACCAGCAGGCGGGCGAGTCTGGCCGTGCAGATGCGGCTGGAGTGTGCGAAGTGGGGCGGTGGTTGTGGTGACATTCCCTGTTTCCGTTTCCATGACCGGTTACATAATCGCTGCACAGCGTGCAGGGTGGCGAGTATAAAATGCTGGATTGTGCAGGGGATAGCTACCACTGGAGCTGTCTCCGTGTCTTGTTTGTCGAGTGAGTTTCAGGATCCGCTTCAGTCATGGAAAGAAATGCCCGTATTCGTCTGCAGATCATGCTGATTGCCGTCATTGGTGGTTTGGCGTTTTTTCTGTATCTGCTGGTGAATGTGTTGCTGGCGGCCACCAATGCGGACCGGCTGGATCAGTTGCAGAACCGGCATTTTCCGGTCATTGAGGAGATCCGTCTGCTGAAGCAGGATCTGGCCGGTCTGCGTGAGGCTCTGGCGATGGCGGTGGGTCTGGCTGATCCGGTGTTGCTGGAGGATGCGGCGGGTCTGGCGCAGCGTGCGCGGGAGCGGCTGGCGAATCTGCGGCAGCGCGATCCGGAACTGGCGGCGGAAGTGGAGGGTATTCTGAATGCGTTTGAGGCTTACGCGCAGCCGGCGTTTCTGCTGTCGCAGGCATTGCTGACCAATCCGCAGCGTCTGCCGGAATACAAGTCGGCGATGGAGGCGTCGCTGCGGGATTATGAGTTGCTGACTGGCTGGGTGAACGCCCTGCAGACTACTCGTCAGGCGGATTATCAGGCGCTGCTGCAGGAGACGCATCTGGCGGCGCGCACCGCGAATCTGTGGGGCGGCGTGCTGGGCCTGGGTGTGATTCTGGTGCTGGGAGGCCTGGCCTGGTTCATTTCAGCGCGGGTGGTGAAGGCCATCAATCGCAGCGATCGTCTGAAGGATGAGTTTCTTGGCACCATCTCTCATGAACTGCGCACGCCGATGAATGGCGTGATCGGCGCGCTGAGTCTGTTGCAGTCCACCGGGCTGGATGAGGACCAGAAAGACTGGCTGGAGGTGGCGAACCGCTCGGCTGGCAACATGATGATGTCGATCGATGATCTGCTGCAGTTCAGTGAACTGATGGCGGGGCAGGGCCCGCTGCAGCTGGGTGAATTCCGTCTGCGGACGGGTTTGGAAAAACTGCTGGCGACGCTGCGGCCGGAGTTCGCCGAGAAAAATATGACGCTGGAATTTCAGGGCGGTCCGGTGCTGGACAGCGTGATCGTCAGTCATGAGGCACGGGTGTTGTATGTGATCCGGCAGTTGCTGGGGAATGCACTGAAATTTGCGGCGCCGGACAGCGGTCAGGGTGTGGTGCGGCTGGTGGTGACGCCGGTGCAGCCGGAGCCTGCGGTGGGCAGTGGCGAGATCCGGGTGCTGGTGCAGGATTCGGGGCCGGGTATTGCGCCCGCGCTGCAGTCGGAGTTGCTGCGCCCGTTTCGCCAGCTGGACGCGTCGTTCAGCCGCCAGCACGGTGGTCTCGGCATCGGTCTGGCGAACTGTCAGGCCATTGCGAATCTGCTGGGCGGTCGTTTCTCGCTGCGCAATCGTGCCAGTGGCGGTCTGGAAGCGGAGTTCGTTTTTCCCGTGCAGTTCGTGAGTGTGCAGCTGCCGGCGGCGATGCGCAGTGCTGAACCTGGCCGTCGCACGGGTGTGGTGCTGGTGGTGGAAGACAATCTGGTGAATCTGATGGTGCTGAAAGGTTATCTCAAGCACCTGGGCTACAGTGCGCTGAGTGCGCGCAATGGCCAGCAGGCGCTGGACCTGATGCAGAGCAAGCTGGTGGATCTGGTGTTGATGGATTGCCAGATGCCGGTGCTGGATGGCTATGAAGCCGTCCGGCGGATTCGCAGGTTGTCATTGCCGTTGTGCGAGACACCGGTTGTGGCGCTGACCGCCAATGTGCTGGAGGCGGACCGGCAGCGCTGCCTGCAGGCTGGCATGGATGGTTTCCTGAAAAAGCCGGTGGCCCTGGATGAAGTGCGGGCCATGCTGGAGGGCTTTCTTGGTGATGCTCCGGGGCCGAACCCGTCCTGAGCGGGCATCTCAGGTTTCAAACCGGTAGGGCAGAAATTCCCGCTCGTTTTCGCTGATCTGGATTTTTTTGCCAATCGGCGGAAACGCCCGCTGCGGACAGTTGTTGCGTTCGCACACCCGGCAGCTCACGCCAATCGGCACGGCCGCTTCCTTGTCGTTCAGATCGATTCCCACCGAGTAGATCAGCTGCGATGCGTGCTGGATTTCACAGCCCAGTCCCACCGCGAAATTCTTTTGCGGCAGCAGGAAACCGCCTTCGGTGCGGGTGACGGTGCGGGCGATGCAGAAATAGGTTTTTCCGTCCGGCATCTGCGCCACCTGACGCAAAATCTTGCCCGGCTGCGCGAAGGCTTCGTGCACATTCCACAGCGGGCAGGCGCCACCGACGCGGGCGAAATGAAAACTGCTGGCGCTCTGGCGTTTGGAAATATTCCCGGCGGCGTCCACCCGCACAAAATAGAACGGAATGCCTTTTTCACTCGGGCGCTGCAGCGTGCTCAGGCGATGACAGATCTGCTCGAAACTGACGTTGAAAATGATCTGCAGCCGTTCGATGTCGTACCGTTCCTGCTGCGCCTTTTTCAGAAACAGCGAGTAGGGCATCAGCAGTGCGCCGGCAAAATAATTCGCCAGGCCCACCCGGCAGACCGCGTCGGTTTCCGCGCCGGAAAAACGCGCACGGCGAATCATGTCATCCAGCAGCGCCGTCTGTTCCAGCAGACAGATCTGGTGCGCCAGCTGGAACACGCGCTGCTTCAGCGACAGCAGTTTCGACAGTGTGAGTTTGCGCTGCTGCGGGTCGAAATGGCGCAGGCGCTCGCCCTCTGCATCCACCACCACCTGAATGCCGTGCTGGCGCTTCACATAGTCGATCAGCTGCGTCTCGCCTTCCCCCAGCGACAGGCCTTCGCGCTGGAACAGGGTTTCCGCCGCCCGGTCCAGATCGTCGAAATAATTGTTCTGGTAGTAGAAATAGTCACGCACTTCCTCGTAGGGAAACTGCGGGCCGTCGATGGAGCGCACGGCTTCGTCGCCGGTCATGTCCTGCGCCAGGCCGGCGTAATTCTGGTTGGCCTGATGATAGGACTGATAGAGGGTAAGGAAGTGACGGGCGAAGGCGGGCGAGCGGCCGACGATTTCCTTCAGGTCCGCCAGATTGACCCGTTCGTGCTTGAACAGAGGGTCTTCCATGCAGTCCTTCAGTTCTGCCAGCAGACGGTCGTCTTCCTCTTCGGAAAAGTGGGAAAGGTCAACGCTGAACAGGGTGCCCAGCTTGAGCAGCACCTGCACGGTGAGGGGGCGCTGGTCGTTCTCGATCTGGTTGAGGTAGCTGGCGGACAGGCCCAGCTTGTAGGCGAGGTCGGCCTGGCTGAGTTGCTGCTGTTCGCGGAAGCGGCGGATCTTGCTGCCGAGGAAGAGTTTGCGTTTGCGATTGCTCATAAAGACCGGTTTTGTAAATTCAGCCAATTTGCAAAATTTGCAATTTCACAAGTGTAAGCGCAAAACTCTTTGCAATACAGCACGTTTCCCCCGCTGCACGCCTTGTCATGCCTGGGGTGCGTTTCAATAATGCGGGCGCTCCTTTTCTGTTCCGATTCTATAATTCTATAAATTTGCAAAGTCAGGTGGGACGAAAGCACGCCACAAGCCTGTATCCACCCGCCTGGCCACGCTTCACGAGGGCTCCGCCATGACCTACCGCTCCCCCCTTCAGGACATGCAGTTCGTACTTTTCGATGTGCTCCAGGCCGACCGGCAGTGGCAGCAGACCCCCGCCTTTGCCGGGCAGGTGGATCGCGATACGGCCGAGGCCATGCTGGCCGAAGCGGGGCGCATCACGGCGGAATGCATTGCGCCGCTGAACCGTTCCGGCGACGAGGAGGAAGCGCAGTGGCACGACGGGCAGGTGAAAACACCGGCCGGATTCGTGGAGGCTTACCGCACCTGGCGCGAGGGTGGTTTCACTGCGCTGGCCGGCAATCCGGCCTACGGTGGCCTGGGCATGCCGAAGGCGCTGTCGGTGCTGGTGGACGAGATGCTGTACGCCGCCAACAGTTCGTTTGCGCTGTATCCGGCGCTGTCGGTGGGGGGCTGTCTGGCGATTGATGCGCACGCGACCGAGGAACTGAAGCAGCGCTTCCTGCCGAAACTCTATTCCGGCGAGTGGAGCGGCACCATGTGTCTGACCGAGCCGCACTCCGGCAGCGATCTGGGCTTGATTCGCACCAAGGCCGTACCCAGTGGTGACGGTACTTACGCCATTTCCGGCACCAAGATTTTCATCACCGGCGGCGAGCAGGATCTGACGGACAACATCATCCATCTGGTGCTGGCGAAATTGCCGGACGCGCCGGCCGGTTCCCGTGGCATTTCCCTGTTTCTGGTGCCGAAGATACGCGTGAATGCGGATGGTTCGCTGGGCGCGCGCAATGGTGTGGCCTGTGGCTCGCTCGAGCACAAGATGGGGATCAAGGCGTCGGCGACTTGCGTGATGAATTTCGATGGCGCGCAGGGATATCTGGTCGGCGAACTGAACAAGGGGCTGGCCTGCATGTTCACCATGATGAACTGCGAGCGCCTGTCGATCGGTATTCAGGGCATCGGCTGCGCCGACATGTCGTACCAGAATGCGGTGGCGTATGCGCGCGAGCGTTTGCAGGGACGCGACGTGAACGGCGGCGACAAATCCCGCGCGGCCGACCCGATCATCGTGCATCCGGATGTGCGGCGCATGCTGCTGACGATGCGGGCGACGACCGAGGGCGGGCGGGCGCTGGCGGTGTATCTGGGCATGCAGCTGGATGCAGCGAAACACGCGCCGACCGAAGCGGAACGTGCGCGCGCCGACCTGCTGGTGGCTTTGCTGACGCCGGTGGCCAAGGCGTTTTTCACCGATCTGGGTTTTGAAGCCACCGTGCTGGGGCAGCAGGTGCTGGGTGGTCACGGCTATATTCGTGACAACGGCCAGGAGCAGCTGGTGCGTGACGCGCGCATTGCGCAGATTTACGAAGGCACCAACGGCATTCAGGCAATGGATCTGGTGCAGCGCAAGGTGTTTGCCGATCGCGGCGCCGCGCTGGAACTGTTCCTGGCGGAAATCACGGACTGTGCGCAGCTGGTGAAAAGCGCGACGCTGAAACCGTTCGCGCAGCAGTTGCTGTTGCGTGCAGAGCAGTTGCGGCATCTGACGCATCTGCTGGTGGATCGCGGCACCACGTCGCCGCAGGAGCTGGGCGCGGCAGCCTGTGATTTCCTGCATGTGGTGGGCTATGTCACATACGCCTATCTGTGGCTGCGCATGCTGGTGGTGGCCGAGCAGCAGAAAGGCAATCCGCTGGCGGACACCAAGATGAAAACCGGTGCCTGTTTCTTCCACCGCATTTTGCCGCGGGTGGACAGCCTGATGGCAACAGTGCAGTCCGGCGCGACCGATCTGATGGCGCTGGCGGCAGACGAATTCTGACGGATTATTCTCCCGTCACCAGCAGGCTGCCCACTGGCACATGCTCGCGGGTGATGGCGAGACTTTTGGTTTCGCCGCGGGTGAGTGTGAACGACAGCGGATCGGCGTCGGGCATGATCAGCCAGGCCGTGCTGATGCCCTTGTCGTTCTGGAAGCTGAACTGGCTGTCAGTGCCGGAGCGGAATTTTATTCTCAGGTAATTCGCGGAAGGCACGTTGGCGATGTAGCTGGCCGGCAGGGCGCCACGATCACTGCGCAGCGTGGCGATGCTGTTCACCGGCCATGTCACCTGGGCCTGCTTGCTCTGGCGCGGTTGCAGGCGCGCCAGGGTTTCCAGCAGTTTGAGACGCTCGTTGCTGGCCGTGATGCGGTGTGTGGTGTTGTCCTTGTTTTTCAGGGTCAGGCTGGCGCCATCGCGGACCACGTACAGCAGGGAGTCGAAGCCGGTGCGGTCGATGGTGATGTCGACGTTGGCCGGCGTGGTGTCGTCCGCCACGTAGAACAGCACGAATTCCGGTGTCAGTCCGTTCATGCGCAGGGTACCGCTGAAGCGCGCGGGAGCGGCGGTGGAAGGTGTTGCGCTGGCCGGCGCGGGTGCTGCAGCGGCAGTGCTGGCGACGGAGGCGGATGCAGTGGATGCAGCCGGCGTGGCGGCGACGGCAGCAGCTGCCGGAGCAACTGGTGTCACTGAAAGCGCCGCGAACATGGCTTTCATCTGGCGGCTGGTGTCGTCGAGGCAGCTGTTCAGCATCTGCATCTGCTGCTCGATTCCGCGCACCATGTCCCAGCTGTCGTAGCGCCGGTAATCGGTGTTGCGCGTCAGTGCTTCCAGGATGTCATTGCGCTGCTTCAGCGCGTTTTCATAGTCCTGGCGTGTGGTGTCGTAGCGTTCCTGCGTGGCACTTCCGGCGACGTTGCGCCTGGCGGTCTGGCAGCGATCAGTCGCCGCGTTCAGCTGCTGGCGCTGCAGGCTGAACTGGCTCTTGATGGCTTCCAGCTCCTGGTTTTTCCGGCTGATGTTCTGGTTCAGCGTGGCAACGCACTGATCCCCTTTTTTCAGATTGGCGTTGAGCGCCAGCTTCACCGGATGGTTGACGTTTTCCCGGAACGCCTGGTTGGCCAGCTTTTCATCCAGCGCGTTTTTCTTGTGGGACAGCGCACTGTTCAGGCCCTGATTGGCATCGCGTAGCACCGGATCGTCCAGCATCTTTTCGCGATTCAGAGCTTCCAGTGTTTTCTGGCAGCTGGCCACATACGCCATGCTTTCTTCCTGTGCCGTTTCCAGCGCCAGTTTCAGTGCCTCCTGTTTCTGGCTGGAACTGGCGATCTTGCTGTCGATGCGTTCGCAGCGGCTGATCTGGTTTTTCACGGTGAAGATGTCGCCCAGGCTGGGGGCCAGGGTCAGAGCCTGGTCTTTCAGGCTGCGGAAATTGGTGAGTTCCGTCCGCGCCAGATCCGGCCGGTCATCCTTGAGGGCCTGTTGCGCGGCGTCGCACGCGGCCAGCGCTTTGTTCATAACCGGCATGCCGGCTTCCACTTCCACATCGCGCGCCACCCGGGTACAGAATTTCAGGTTGCCGTCCATGCCGCGCTTGCTGGTGGTGAGAATGCTGCGGTCGGTGCGGGTGGCCTGCTCCAGCAGCTGGTTGTACTGGGCCATGGCCTGCTGGGCGGCACCGATGCGGTTGGCGCTGAGGTGCGACTTGGCTTCCTTGCAGAATTCGAATCCCTTCAGGTACTGGGTGACGGCATCGTCGAAGCTGTCGGCGCGGACGCTGCCGGCGCTCAGCAGGGCGGCTGTCACGGCGGTGGTCAGAATTCTCAGGTACTTGTTTTTCTTCATGGGGGAAAACCATCATCACCCGATCGGGAATAAGGGATACCGCTGCGGAAATTCAGCGTCACAGCTTTAAGACTAGCAGTTGGTTGAAAGTCGGACAGCCGGTCACAGGTCGCAGCGGGGCGCTGTGATCTGGTATACACTGCGGAAAGGTTTGTACTGACAGGGACCGTTCGTGACCACGCCACTGATTTCCAGCTATTACGTGCACTGGCTGCATGACTATGTCCGCGAACGGGGGATTGACCCGGTGCGGGCGCTGGGGCCGCTGCGGGACCGGCAGGCCCATCCGTTTCGTTCCCGTGTCGAGTGGGCGCGGCAGCTGGAGCAGGTGGCGCGGCTGCTGGACGATCCCGATCTGGGACTGAATTTCGGTCGCACCTTTACGCCGCAGCGCTTTGGGGTGCTGGGTTATCTGTTCCACCATTGCGAGAATCTGGAGCAGGTGCATGCACGCATGACGCAGTACCAGCGCCTGCTGCTGCATCTGCGGGACTGTCGCCGCGTGCGGCTGGATGGGCTGTATGCACTGGCCTGGCATCGGGGCGGGGAGCGCCCCGGCTGGCACGACGAAGCATTCACACTGGCCAGCGCCCTGCAGTTTGCCCGTACTCTCACCGGCGATCCCATTGAATTGTGTTCGGTGGGGCTGATCTGCCCGCCGCCGGACGACCCGCGCGCCCTGGAAGCCTTTGTGGGCTGCCCGGTGCAGTACAACCAGTCAATGACCTTCGTGGCCAGCGATCATTCATTGCTGGAGCTGCCCAACCGCCATTCCGATTCCGCCCTGCGGCAACTGCTGGAACAGCAGGCCGATGCGATGCTGGCCGCCCTGCCACCGCAGGACAGTTTCCTGCACGGCCTGAGCCATCAGGTACAGTCGCTGCTGCAGGCCGGGGAGCCCACCCTGGAACGGGCCGCACAGGCCGTGGGAATGTCGCCGCGTACCCTGCACCGCCGGCTGGCAGAGCGCGGCTACCGGTTCCGGGAACTGCTGGAACATATCCGGCGCGAGCGCGCGGAAGCCTATTTGCGCGATGACCGGCTGTCGCTGGCGGAAGTGTCCCTGCTGCTGGGCTATTCCGAACAGAGCCCCTTCACTCATGCCTTCAAGCGCTGGACTGGCCTGACGCCCCAGGAATGGCGCCGGCGCCAGCGCGAGCGTCCGGTTATGGAACCGGCGCTTTCAATAACCTGACAGGAACTGCACCACCCGCTGCTGCAGACGCTGCGGCGCATGCTTCTGCAGCAGCGACATGACCTGGAACGGCGTGCTCACCATGCGATGCACGCGGTTGGAGCGGGTGGCGTCCCAGATCGATTGCGCCACATCCTCGGCGCTCAGGTTCACGCCCAGCTTTTCAATGGCCTTCAGCCGCTGGCGCGCGTCGGAATCCAGCATGCCGGTGTCGACAAAGGGCGGCATGATGTCGCAGACCTTGATGTCGTGACGGGCCCATTCCACGTTGAGCGCTTCGGTCAGGGCGCGCACGGCGAACTTGCTGGCGGAGTAGGTCGCCAGTGACGGTGCACCGTACATGGCGGAGGCGGAACTCATGTTGATCACGCGGGAGCGCGGCGTCACCTTCAGCAGCGGAAAGGCGGCGTGGGTGCAGTTCAGCACGCCCTTGAAGTTGGTGTCGGCAATGCGGTGATGATCGTCCAGCGTGATGTCTTCGAAATGCCCGGCCTTGAGCACGCCGGCATTGTTCAGGAGCAGATCCAGGCGGCCCTGGGTGTGTTCGGCGAATTCATCGAGGGCGGAGCGGGTGGAGTCGAAATCCGTGACGTCCATGATGTGAACGCTGCTGCGGCTGCGACCCAGGCGGTTTTGCAGATCTTCCAGCTTGGCGCGGTCGCGGCCGGCCAGCCCGACATACCAGCCCTTGTGCACAAACAGGCTGGCGGTGGCCTTGCCAATGCCGGAGGCGGCGCCGGTGATGAAAATGGCTTTGCGCGAATGGGGGGTGGCGGTGCTCATGCAGGGATCTCCCGGGTGTGCTGTGAATGCACGCGCATTCTCGGGCGGCCTGCGGGGCGCTGTCTTGAGGAAGCCGGTCAGGATTTGAGAATTCCCGCCACGGATTGCAGGGTATTCGTCAGACCAGCACCAGCGACGCCAGTCCCAGAAAGATGAAGAAGCCCATGCTGTCGGTCGCGAAGGTGAGCACCACGGACGAACCCATCGCCGGGTCGCGGTCCAGCCGGTCCAGCAGCAGCGGCACGGAAATGCCGATCAGCGCCGCCAGCATCAGGTTCAGCGTGACCGCACTCATCATCACCACGCCCAGCAGGAAGTTGTGGTACAGGCCCCAGGCAAACAGCCCCAGCACCGATCCCCACAGCAGCCCGTTGATCAGGCTGATGGACACTTCCTTGCGATAGATGAACGACAGCGTGTCGCGGTGGACCTGGTCCAGTGCCAGACCGCGAATCAGCAGGGCGGAGGTCTGGTTGCCGGTGTTGCCGCCCACGCTGGCGACGATGGGCATCAGGGTGGCCAGCGCCACCAGTTGCTGGATGGAATGCTCGAACACGCTGATGAAGCGGGTGGCGAGAAAGGCGGTCATCAGGTTGATGCAGAGCCAGGGCCAGCGTTCCCGCGCGCCTTGCCAGATCGGGCCCAGCAGGTCGGTGTCGGTGGTCAGACCTTCTTTCGCCAGCGCCAGCTGTTCGGCACGGTCGCGCAGGTAGTCCATGATGGATTCCACCGTCAGCCTGCCGATCACGCGACCACGGTCATCGGTGACGGGGGCGGACACCAGGTCGTAACGCTCGAAGGCCTGGCCGGCTTCCTCGGCGTCGTCCTCGGGGGAGAAGCTGACGATGCGGGTATCCATGACTTCGCTGACGGGCTGGTTGCCGTCGTTGCGCATGAGGGCGATCAGGGGCACCACGCCCACCAGATGCTTGTGGCGGTCGATCACGAACAGCTTGTCGGTTTGCGGCGGCAGTTCGGCGGTGGCGCGCACGCACTCGATGGCGGCGTTGACGCTGATGTCGGCACTGACGATCAGGCTGTCCCTGCTCATGATCTCGCCCACGCTGTCTTCCGGGTAGGTGAGGCTGCTTTCCAGCCAGTGGCGCTCGTTGGTTTCCAGTTGCGCCTTGGCTTTTTCGAGGGCGCTGCGCGGCAGGTACTCGGCAATCTCGGCCAGTTCGTCGGCGTCCAGTTCGTAGAGGATGTCTTCCAGCACGGATTCGCGCGTGTGCTCGATCAGGCTTTCGGCCACGGCGTCCGGCAATTCGATGAGGGCCTGACCGGCGATGCGGCGCGGCAGTTCATTCCACACCAGCAGGCGCTTGTCGGTGGGCAGCATCTGCAGCAGGTGGGCGGCGTCCGGTCCGTTCAGCTTGCCCAGCTGGCGGCGCAGTTCCACTTCCTGCTGACGGTGCAGCAGGCTTTCAATCAGATCCGAGCGGGTCTGGGACTGGCGATGGGTAAAGGCCTGCACGACCTGCTGTTTCTGCAGCAGATCCAGAATCGGCTCCAGCCGTTCTTCCAGTTTGGCGGTGGTGATGTGAGGTTCCTGCATGGACTGCCTGACCCGTGCCGGTTTGCGGGACTGTCATTTTAACGGATCGAAATGAATTCTGCCTGAATGATCGGCCGGGGCGGATTGGAGCAGATGGATGTTGCAGGAGAAAGAAGGGAGAGAGGGCTGCCGGTTGTGGCAACCCCCGGATAATGCGGTCAGAAGCGCCAGGCGGCGGACACGCTGATGACTTCCATGTCGAAGTCCTTGGTGTCCTGCATCATCATCCATTCGGCGCCGAATTGCAGATCGCCGAAGTGCAGGTCGGCGCCCACACCGTAGGACAGATCGGATTCGGTTTCGTCCGGTTCATCATAAGCCTGGAATTCGAATTTGGTGGCGCCCACGATGACATAGGGGAATACCATGTTGGCCACGTCCATGCCGCCCTTGATGAACACGCCCATGAAATTGTCGACCTGCAGGGCGGTGTCGTTGGCGTTGTCGTCGGCGCTGCTGCTGCCGAAGCGGCCTTCGATCATGGCGTAGTCGCTCAGGGAGCCACCGATCTTGACGGCAATGCCTTCCGGACTGAAGTCGTCGGCACCGCTTGCGTCGGGGGTGATGTTGAACAGCTGGTAGTCCATGCCGATATAGCCGGTTCCTGCCAGAGCAGCGGGAGCGGTGACCAGGATGCCAGATGCAAGTGCAGTGGCGATGAGCGCTTTCTTCATTGCGTGATCCTCATTTCATCTCAGGATTATTGTTGTTCTCTGAACAGGCCGTCTCCGGGCCGCACACAGCTAGTCGCAATATAGTTGAGGATTCCGGAATCGGCAAAGTGCATGAAGAGATAGCAAAAAGCCCCGCTGCCCTGAGGTGGCGGCAGCAGGGTTGTGTGGAAAGGGTTGTGTGGAATATGCGCGATTATTCTTCCGTGCGGGATTGCGCGGTGGGCGGTTCATCCATCACGCGAGCAATATGGCGTCCGTCCTCGAGGGCTTCAAACATATCCGAAGCCAGTTCACCAATTTTCTGATTAACATCACGAATGGTCGCATAAACAGTTCCTATGGTTTGTTGGCTGCGTTGCCGCAGTTGCTGGCCGTCTTCGTCCAGAACGCCATTTTTTTCCAGCACTTCGAAGGGCAGGTCGGCGATGGCCTTGTGCACGTCTTCCACCGTGCGCGCGCCGTTGTCGATGGCGGTCTGGATCATGTCTTTGAGCAGTTCAATCCGGTTCAGAAATCCCATGGGTTCCTCGTTGCAGCAGGATGAGCGGGTGTGCGCTGACCTAAGTATGGCGGAAATAAACTACGCCGTGAGTTTGCGCTTGGTACCCGGCAGCGAATATTTCAGCACGCGCCGGATGACGCTGGCGTACTGATTCAGGAACGGCCCGGTGTTGTACGTCAAACCGTGGCGTTCGCAGATGTCGCGCACCTGCGGCGCCATTTCCGCATAGCGATGGGCGGGAATGTCCGGGAAAAGGTGGTGCTCGATCTGGTAGCTCAGATGGCCGCTCATGATGTGCAGCAGGCGGTTACCCTGGAAATTGCTGGAGCCGAGCATCTGGCGGTAATACCAGTGGCCACGGGTTTCGTTTTCGCATTCCTCTTCGCTGAAGGTCTGTGCGCCTTCGGTGAAATGGCCGCAGAAAATGATGGTGGAGGCCCACAGGTTGCGCGCCAGATTCGCCATGCCGTTGCCCAGCGCCACTTTCCAGAAGAAGGGGCCGGCCAGGGCGGGGAAGAAAATGTAGTCCTTGAAAATCTGCCGCCCGGCTTTTTTCAGCATGGCCTTGATGTAGGGCTTCTTCTCTTCCAGATCGAAACTGCCGTCGCGCACTTTTTCGGTTTCCATTTCGTGCAGCGCCACGCCCCACTGGAAGAAGGTGCTGAGCAGGCCGAAATAAATGATCTGGATGCTGCGTAGTGGATGCCACGGCGTGTCGTCGGACAGGCGCAGCACGGCGTAACCGTAATCGCGATCCTTGTTCAGGATGTTGGTGAAGGTGTGGTGTTCGAAGTTGTGGGTGCGCATCCACGATTTGTTGTCGCAGGCGGTGTCCCAGTCGAACTGGGTGGAATGGATTTTCGGATCGTTCATCCAGTCGTACTGGCCGTGCATCACGTTGTGGCCGATTTCCATGTTGTCGAGAATTTTTGCCGCCGACAGTGCGGTGACGCCCAGCAGGAATGGAATCGGGGTGAAGCTGAAATGGATCAGCGTGCGGCCGGCGATTTCGCACAGGCGCTGGATGCGGATGATGTTGCGGATGTAGTCCGCGTCGCGCTGGCCCAGATCGGCGCGCACGCTGTCGCGCAGGGCGTCGAGTTCCTTCTGCAGCGACGCCAGCAGTTCGGCGCTGGGCTTGCCACGGTTGACGCCGCCATTGAGGGCGTCCGGTGCCGGTTGCAGTGTCGATGTGTCGGGGGTGGTGGCGATGGTCATGTCCGTGTCCTCGTGTTCTCGCAAATTCGGATGGCGTTCGTGTCAGATTTCAATTTCAACATCGCTGACGGGCGTGGTGACGCAGATCTGGATGTCTTCCTCGCCGTTCGAGGAAATTTCACCGGTGATCACGTTGCGCACCTGGCCGGATTTTTTCGTGCACTTGCAGGTGTAGCAGATGCCCATGCGGCAGCCGCTGGCGGGTTTCAGGCCGCTCTGCTCGGCCAGTTCCAGCAGGGTGCCGGGCTGGTCGGTGGTGGTGTCGGTTTTGCTCTGGCGGAAATGCACGGTGACCGGCGCGCCTTCGCTGCGCGGTACCGGTGGCAGGCCGAAGGCTTCCTCGTGGATGCAGTGGTGCGGATAGCCCTGTTCGGCCAGCAGTTGCTTGGTCAGCTCGCGGAACGGATGCGGGCCGCACACATAAATGTGTTCCGGCTTGCCTTTCAGGACTGCGCTGATGTGGTCGGCGCTGATCATGCCTTGCGACAGGGTTGCCCGGCTTTTCTTCAGGCTGCCATCGGCGGCAATGCGGTGCAGGGTGAAGCGCGGCGAGCGCTCGGCCAGTGCCATCAGTTCGCTGCCGAAAATGAAATCCTGCTCGGTGCGGGCGAAATACAGCAGGGTGGCGGGCACCGGCATGTTGCAGCTGGCCAGTGTGTTCAGCTGCGAGGTAATCGGCGTGATGCCGGAGCCAGCGGCAATGAACGCCAGCGCGCCTTCCGGTTCGGCCGGCAGCAGGAAATCGCCGGCGGCCTGGGAAATGCTCACCACGGCGCCGGGCAGCAGGTGTTCATGCATCCACGGAGTGACGCGGCCGTTCGGCACTTTCTTCACGGTCAGGCTGATGGTGCCCTGCTGGGCCCATTCCCGCGGGGTGGAGGAAATGGTGAAGGTGCGGGTCTGGCGCGCGCCGTTGATTTCCATGCTGATATGCAAGTGCTGGCCGGCCTTGAAGCCCTGCCAGCTGGCGGTGGGGCGCAGCACCCAGGTGCGGGTGTCGGCGGTTTCGTCGCGCACATCCACGATCCGCGCCCGGCATTCGGTGGCGGACCACATGGGATCGATCCCCTGCAGCAGGTATTCGAAATAGCCACCTGCGCGGCGGCTGTTAAACAGGCTGAGGTTGAACCAGGTTCTGGCGCGGGATTCCATGATGACGGCTCCTGTGTGATTGCGAGTACAGTTGTACACCAGTATCAAAACAGTCGTCAACGGATCTGGTGATTATTTTTGTAGTACAAATTAAAAATCTATATATATCAATTTATTGTGATTTTTTGTTTTGTGTTCATGTGTGCACTTTTGCTGTTTTTTATGCGCTCTGAAGAAAGGTTTTTCAAGGGTTTGGAGCGGTAAACTGGCACCGGTTGTTCCAAACTGCGTACAATTGCGCACTGATTCACGCCAGGCCGGAGCCCGATGAACAACCGTCAGGAACGCAAGCTGCTCACCCGCCAGTCCTTCATGAACGCCGCCCTGCAATGGGTGGAAGAGGGCGAGCACATCACCAACCTCAGCATTCGCGAAGTGGCCAAGCGTGCCGGCGTGGTGCCGACGGCGTTTTACCGCCATTTTCGCGATGTGGATGATCTGACGCTGAATCTGGTGGACGAACTGAGCAAGGTCTTGCGCCAGCTGATGCGGGAGGTGCGCCAGAACCGCGCCGACCTGAACGCGCTGATCCAGGATTCCCTGAGCCACTATTCCGACTATGTGTTCCGGCACCGGGTGTTTTTCGTGTTTCTGGCGCAGGCGCTGACCGGTGGTACGGCGCTGGTGCGGCAGGCGATCCGCAGTGAACTGCAGTATTTCGCCAATGAACTGGCGGCGGACCTGCAACGGCTGGGGCTGCTGACCCATCTGGAGCCGGCCATGCTGGAAAATGTGGCCCAGCTGACCATCTCCACGGTTGCCAATGCCACGGTGGAACTGCTGGATCTGCCCGCCGGCAATGACGCCGCCCGCCAGCAGTTCGAGAAGCGCATCAAACGGCACCTGCAAATCATCATGCTGGGCGCCGCCCACTGGCAGCCGACCAATCCCACACAAAATACCGCTAAATAGCGCAACCTTTCCTACACTGGAATGATCAGCCCGGCGACTTCTGCGTCGTCGGGTTTCATTCGAGCAGGCTTCCTGCACAGCAGAGGAAGGGAATTACCCATGCGCGTCAACATGCCGGTCACCCACAACGAGATCAAACTTGCCCCCGGGCAGACCATCGTTTCCAAGACCACTCCCAAGGGCGTCATTACCTACATCAATCGGGATTTCGTGGAAATCAGTGGCTTTACCGAGGCCGAACTGATTGGCCAGGCGCACAACATCGTGCGCCATCCCGACATGCCGCAGGCGGCGTTCAAGGATCTGTGGGCCACGGTGCAGGCCGGTAAGCCCTGGCGCGGCATGGTGAAAAACCGCTGCAAGAATGGCGACTACTACTGGGTGGAGGCGAACGTGACGCCGATCTGGTCCAGCGGCCAGATAACGGAAATCATGTCCGTGCGTTCGGCGCCGACGCAGCAACAGATTAGCGAGGCGGAAACCCTGTATGCCCGTATGAACGCCGGCGAGAACGTGCAGCCGCCGCTGCCGGTCAGGGTGGAACGCTATTTCCGCAACCTGCCGGTGAACGGCAAGTTGGGCTGGTTACTGGGTGTGTTTGCGCTGGTCATGGTGGGTGATTTTCTGGTAAGTGGCCGCGCATTGCCGTGGCCGTATATTCTGACCCTGCTGATTGCCGTGGGCGCGCTGTTCCAGCTGCTGCAGTCGGCCGTGAAACAGCCCATGCAGGAAGCCGCCGCGGCGCTGCGCAAATTCAGCAGCGGTGATTTTGATACCAACCTGGATGTCCTGCGCAACGACGAAGCGGGGAGTGTGCTGCAGGGCATGCAGTGCATGAAGATCAAACTCAGTTTCGAACTGGAAAACACGCGACTGATTGCCAACGAAGCGCTGCGGGTGAAGAACGCGCTGGACGTGTGCGACACCAATGTGATGCTGGCCGATCCGGATTACACCATCATCTACATGAACGAATCGCTGCGCAAAATGATGAAGAATGCAGAAGCTGATCTGCGTACGGTGATGCCGCAGTTCGAAGCGGAAAAACTGCTGGGCGTGAACATGGATATCTTCCACCGCAACCCGGCGCACCAGCGCGGCATTCTCGACAAGGCGAAGACCACGCACCGCAAGGAAGTGGAAGTGGCGGGCCGCACGATTGTGATTACTGCAACCCCCGTGTTCGATCAGGGCGGCAAGCGTCTGGGCACCGTGATCGAGTGGCTTGACCGCACCGAGGAACTGCGCAAGGCGGCCGAACTGCAGCGCATCGAACAGTCCCGTCTGGATGCCGAGCGGCGCGTGGCCAATGAAAATGCCCGTATCCGCCAGGCACTGGATTCAGTCTCCGCCAATGTCATGGTGGCCGATACTGATCTGAATATCGTTTACACGAACCATGCCGTGCTCAACATGATGCGCGCAGCAGAGAAAGATATTCAGACCGAGCTGCCGCAGTTCCGCGTGGACAAACTGATGGGCGCCAACATCGACATCTACCACAAGAATCCGTCGCACCAGCGGCATCTGCTGAAAAACCTGAAGCAGCCGGTGAAATCCCAGTTTCTGCTGGGCGGTCGCACGCTGCAGGTATTTGCCAGTCCGGTCACTAACAGCCAGGGCGAATCCATCGGCACCGTGGTGGAGTGGGAGGATCGCACCGAGGAAGTGGCCATCGAGAAAGAGCTCGATCACATGATTCGCGCGGCTGCCATCGGCAATCTGTCGTCGCGTGCCACCGTGAATGGGCGCAGCGGTTTCTTCCTCACCATGAGTCAGGGCATCAACCAGCTGCTGGAAATCTGCGAAGACGTGGTGAGCGAGATGGTGGAGATCATGGCGCGGCTGGCGCAGGGTGATCTGCGGGCCAAGATCGACAAACAGTATCAGGGTGAATTCGGCCGGCTGAAGGATAACGTCAACCAGACGGTTGATCGTCTGGTGGAAATCGTCACCGAAATTCGCCAGGCCTCGACGTCGGTGCTGCACGGCGCCGACGAAATTGCGCAGGGCAATGCAGACCTCAGCCAGCGCACGGAAGAGCAGGCATCCTCGCTGGAGGAGACCGCTTCCAGCATGGAGGAAATGACCAGCGCCGTGCGGCAGAGTGCGGACAACGCGCGTCGCGTGGAGCAGCTTGCAACTGTCACCCGCCAGAATGCGATGAAGAGTGGTGAGGTGGCGAAGCAGGCAGTGGGTGCCATCAACGACATCAATACCAGCAGCAAGAAAATTGCCGACATCATCGGCGTGATCGACGAGATCGCCTTCCAGACCAATCTGCTGGCGCTGAATGCGGCGGTGGAAGCGG
>CAZBII010000039.1:0-31479 GCA_964491665.1 uncultured Moraxellaceae bacterium | reverse complement strand
CAATCGATTTGTTCCAGCGAGGTCAAGTTGCACAGAGGGCTAAGGTCGCTGACTGGGGTACTGCCACAATCGATTTGTTCCAGCGAGGTCAAGTTGCACAGAGGGCTAAGGTCGCTGACTGCGGTTTCTCTGCAATCGAGATGTTGCAATGACGTCAACTTAGAAATCGATTCAGGTAGGCGAACAAGATCCCACAGATAAGACAGATCAAGCACTTTTCCCGGCTGCCAATCTGCTATTCGTTGCTGGGCTATTTCAAAATCCGACTCTCGACTCATGGGCTTCCCTGATTCCTGACGCAATTCAATCCGAGTCTATTTTGTGTTGGTGTGCCAGCCAAGAGGCGCAGTCGCGATACGCCCAGTTGTAGCGCCTTCAAAAGTCTCCAATGGATCGAAAGGGCTACGTCGGCCAACAATGTCCCAGATACATTTGTCACAAGTCAGCTATCAATCTCCACAGCCCCTGGCCGTTCAATCGCTGATCGCCCCACCCAACTCACCCCCAAATCTTCAATATTTCACAAAATATCCTCCCGTTCATTTGCGCCCCTCCTGTCTGGTAAGTAATGGCCCCCTCTTTGGGGCCAGATCCGCCGGCGCGGTGTTGCGTGCCGGCCTTTATCAATGCAGTCAAAAGAGGAAAACAGAGATGCCGCAATCCAACAGCATCCATCTGGTATTCAATGAACAGGAAACGGCGCTCATACGGGGCGCCTGGACGACGCTGCTGACGGTGTTGGCGCCCAGGTTGAAGAACCTGCCGCCGGATGCCCGGCAGGAATTGCCCAAGGTGGGCGAGCGGGCGCAGGTCTACCTGACCAAGGTGGCCAATTACGCGCCGGCCAATCCCCATCTGGTGCCGTCGTTCATGGATCAGGAGGCGTTCAAGGTGGATGTGCAGGCCGTCGACTTCATGCGCGAGAACATCCGTGTGGCCACCACCCTGCTGACGCAGATGGAAGACAGTCTGACGCTGAGTCTGGTGGAGGCGTATGAAGCCGCCCTGATGTTCCATCACAACGTGAAGGCGGCGGCGAAGTCGGGCGAGCCCAACGCCAGGGCGATCTATGAGGAGCTGGTGGCCAGCTATCCGGGTACGCCGCGCAAGCGGGCCAAGGCGCCGGCGGAACAGCCGGCCTGAGGCAGACAAGCGGGGCGCTCCGGTGGGGCGCCCTTTTTGTTTGGGGCGGCAGGCGATTGATTGGCGCGGATAGGCGAGGGCCTGGGCGTGCCAACCCAAGGGCCTGGACGCACTAGCCGGCGGCTTTGCCGGGGTAAGCCATGGTGTCAGGCAAGGCAGGCTCTTCTGTTAGTGAAGGTAAGCCACCGGCTACTCCGGGGTAGCCAGCGGCTTGCGCGCTGGTGGCGTTTTGTTCAGTCAGGTAGGCCAGTGGCTTGGGTTCAGTAGGCCATGGGGCTAGGCAAGGTAAGCCATGGGCTTGCGCGCGGGTGGCCCGTTTCTCCCGCATAAAAAAAGCGCCTCCTGCAGCAGGAAGCGCTTTCGTGAATCCCCGTTCAGACCGGGGCATTTGGCGGCCGGTTACGGTGCCAGGGTATTTACGTCGGTAATGGTGTCACCGTTCAGGGTGAATACGTTCCAGCGGGTACCGCTGCCAGAGGTGGGCACGTAGTACACCTTGGCCAGACCGTCCGAGTTATACACCGACACACGGGCGCCCGACTGGCTCAGCGCGGTGGAGCTCGTGTAGTAACGGTTGGTGAAGTCCTTTACCCAGTAGGTGTAGGTGCCGCTGTTCTGCGTCAGGATGGTCACCGTCTCGGGGCCATAGCCCAGGGCTGCGTCGGTATCCAGAACACTGCCGCCTGAGGATTTGGTGCTGAAGCTGACCTGGAAAGTGCCGGACGGCAGTTTGGGTCCGCTCAGATAGGAGTCCAGATCCTGGGGAGTGGCGCTCCAGGACAGCACGATGCGGAACTGTCCGGGGTCCAGTGTCTCGGTGATGGCGAATGCTTTTTCGGTGGTCTGGTCGCCTTCCAGGCTGACGTTCACATAGTCGGTGAAATAGCCAGCCTTGGAGATGGCGGCGGTGTAGTGGCCGGCGTCCACGTCGGTGAAGCTGTAGCTGCCGTCCACGGCGGTTACCGTGGTGGCCACCACGTCGCCGGTTTGGGTGTTGCTGCCGGCGCGCAGGTCAATGGTGACATTGCCCAGCTTGGCGCCGTTCGCCGCATCGCTCACCGAACCCTGCAGATTGGCCAGACAGGCGGCGGCCGGTGCTTCTTCAATGGCGACGGGTTCCTGTGGCGTGGTCACGGTCAGGGTGTAATCGCCGGTGCCGAGCACGGCATAGACATAGATGATCAGCTCGGTCACACCGGCGGTCACGGTATAGCTCAGGCGTTCTTCCGAATCGCCATCCTCGGAAGAACCGACAGAGGTGGCACCGCCAATGGGCTGTCCGTTGTAGAGGTAGAGGTCAAAGTTCTTCGCGTTGCCATCGGCGCTTTCCAGGCTGATCTCGAACTGGTCGCCTTCCTGCACCGACAGCACATAGAAATCGTCGCAATCCACACAGCCGGCGCCGGGGAACTGGTAGGACGCGCTGCCGCTGATGATGCTGTTGGTCTGGATGGCCTGGGCGGTGGCCGCGCTGTCGTTGGCGGACGCGGTTTCGTCCACCTCGGTAAATTCAATCGGTGTCAGCGTGACGTTGTCGGGGCTGCCGGCAGAGCCGGTCAGGCACGCGGTGACGTCGCCGTCGTTGCTGTCGTCGTCGTCGTCGGAATCGTCGTTACTGCCGAAACAGCCCGACAGCAGGAGCACGATTGCCGGGATAATGAAAAACTTTTTCCTGAAGTGCTGTGGCATGGTTGCTGTTCCTGTAGCCAGTTTCAGAGCGGGAAAGACGGTCTCCTAATGAAAGCAGAGATTAAAAAATACACAAGGTTGGGGGCGGGGCGGATCAATGCGGGTGATGTGAAATTCGAATCACGCCTGTGCCGTGAGGGATTCTGACAAAGGCCGTGTATTGGTCAGGGCAAGCCGGGGGGGGCTGAATCCAGGGTCGTGCTGACCTGTTCGGCAAGCAGTGTTGCAAACGGTGTGATGTTTCCCTCCACACTGGCGCTTTCCAGCGCCGCCATATAGTCATCGCGCCGGTTCAGAGGAATGACGGTCCATGGATAACCGCCCGAGGCCAGCATCAGGTTCATCAAAAAGCGTCCCATGCGTCCGTTACCATCAAAATACGGGTGAATGTAGACGAACATGAAATGCCCCAGCACAACACGAACGGCCGGTTCGTTTTCCTGTTGCAGCAGTTCCAGGAAAGCGGGCATCAATTCGCGCACGGCTTCCTTGCCGGGCGGTGTATGCATCGAGCGCCGAATATAAACCGGGCCGTTGCGATAGCCGGCAAGATCGGTGGCCTTCAATATACCGGCAGCTACGACGGGGCCGAACAAGGCGCGGTACCAGGATGCATGATCGTTTTCGGCGACGGTTCCCGCATTGCTTCCGTTCAGCACTTTTTCGATGCTTTGCCGGACGCTCTGGAACGCCTGCCAATAGCCACGCGCCGCCAGGGCGTTGTGCTGATTCTGGTCTTCTTTGTCGCTGTCGGGATTCCAGTTCCCCGAGCGCACTTTTTCAATCAATGCCGCACTGACCTTGTAACCTTCGATGGACAGCGAGTTGTAGGCGTCGTTTACATAGATTGCTTCGACCTGTTTCAGGTATGAAGTCGGGTCTTGCGGCAGGCCAGGTGCAACCGGAAAGACGTGCAGGATTTGTTCGCGCATCCTTGCCCAGTTCATGCGCATGCGGTTCACGTAAGGCGATGTTTCGCGGTGGTTGAATACGAAGCGCGCTTGATCGGCAAATGGATCGTTTTCACTGACGGTATAGCCGGCGGCCTGCATCGCGCCCATGATGTCATCGGCGATGCGCGTGCGGCCGATGTTGCGAAAGGCTCCGGCCAGGCGTCCGGCAATCTTGCTGTGTCCTCCTGCCAGCAGGCGGTTCAATACGTCCGAAGCGTCTGTCACCATTGCCAGTGCGCTGCGCATTTCTGCCGGATTGGCGGCAAACTGTGTTGGAGAGCAACCCAGCAGGGCAGCGGGCAAGCTATAAACGCGCAGCCCATTCAGGGTGGCGGTATCGCCTGCGGTGGGAATCTCCAGTCGCGAGTCGAACACCGATGTAGCGTGCAGCAGACTGGTCGGCTTGTTTCCGCCTTTGGGTGAGCGCACCAGCAATTGCCGTGGCACCGTCCAGTTCCCGATATGCAGGTTGATCGACTGCTCCGGGCTGAGACACCACGCATCACCAAACCGTGTTTCCAGATATGAGGCGCAAAACGCCCAGAAAGAGGCGTACCAGGAAGTGCTTTCGCCGGCCGCTTCATCGGGCCGGGAGGGGATATACCAGCCCTTCATAACTTCCTGGATGAAGCCGCTTTTCAGCAGCCGTTCGCGATGGGTTCGCCCCAGGTCGCTTGTGCGTAACGCCAGATGCCCTTGATCCTGCAGCGTTTTCAGGGCCTCAAGGGATTCTGCCAGTTTGTCAGAGGGTGAGGTCATGCGCAGTCTGCCCGGGCTTTGGGTCTTTTTGCTTTACTGCTTTCAGGTTGTTGAGTTTTGCTATTTTTAGGTTTTTGTGTCAACCCGTTTTTAGGTTATTGTGCTGGTGCTCGGCAATTAGCGGCGCGGCTTGTTGCCTACGCCAGCCTTTTCTTCTCCACTTCCTTCGCAAATCCCCACTGCAACGGCTTGTGCACGCCGCGCGGGAACAGGCGCTTGAACCAGTCGCCCAGGAACGAATCCCAGCCGATGCGGATCTGCATGCGGTTTTCCTTCACGGCCTTCACCACCTTCTTCGCCAGATTTTCCGGTGGCATGCCGAAGCGTTCCATCAGGCTGGCGAGTTTTTCCGTGGTTTCCTGGTTGGAGCCGGACTTGCTGGCAGCGGCGCGCAGGATGTTGGTGCGGATGGTGCCGGGGTGGATGCTGGTGACGCCGATGTTGTGTACGGCCAGTTCGGCGCGCAGGGTTTCGCTCAGGGATTTCACGGCGGCCTTGGTCAGGCAGTAGCTGGCCTGGTTGGGCAGGCCGAGAAAGCCGGCCAGGCTCGATGTGTTGACGATGTGCGCTTCCGGCTGCTTTTTCAGATAGGGCAGGAAGAAGTGGCAGCCGTAGATCACGCCCCACAGGTTCACGCCCATCACGAAATCCATTTCTTCCAGCGGACTTTCTTCAAAGCTCTTGTTGATGGTGACGCCGGCGTTGTTGAACAGCAGGTCGATGCGGCCGTGGGCCTGTTCAATTTCCTCTGGCAGCGCGCGCATGCGTTCGCGGTCGGCAACGCTGGCCACGTGGGTGGTGATCTTGTTGCGGCGGCCGTGCAGGATCGCCACGGTGTGCTGCAAACCTTTTTCCGAAATATCCACCAGCGCCAGATCGCAGCCTTCGTTGGCAAGAGCCACGGCCAGGGCGCGGCCAATGCCGCTGCCGGCGCCGGTAATCACGGCAACTTTCTTGTTCAGGTCTTTCATGGGAACTGTTCCTTCAATTTATTGTTTTGGTTGTGGCTGAAGCGGGTGCAATGAATGCCATTGGGATGTTCGATGGTGGCGACACATTCATTGCAGTGGTTGCAGCGGCTTTCGTAGTGTTCGGTGCGGGCGGCCTGTTTCGGCAGAAACGGATCGCTCAGCAGCGTGCGGCCCAGCTGGATGAAGTCGAAACCTTCCTGCATCAGGCGTTCGAAGCTGGCGTTGGTGCTGGCGCCGCCGACATAGATCATGTTGCACTGCACTTTCTCGCGCACGCGTTTGGCCTGCTCCAGAAAATACAGTTCCTCATAGGGATAATTCTTGAAGAGCGAAGGCCCCACCAGATACATGATCACTTTCATCAGCGGATTTTTTTCCGCTTTCAGCAGCGGTTTGTGAATGTTGCCGCCGCGAAACATGATCATCGGATTCATGGTGCTGGTGCCGCCGCTGGTGATGATGCCGTCGATGCCGCCTTTATCCAGCAGCTGCGAGATTTCCACCGCGTCGTCGTAGTCGAGCCCGCCGCGCACGCCTTCGGTCAGACTGATCTTGCCGATGATGGGGAAGCTGTCGCCCACGGCGCTGCGCACGGCCTCCAGCACCTGAAGTGGCAGACGCATGCGGTTGAGCAGCGAGCCGCCGTATTCGTCGCTGCGCCTGTTGGTTTTCAGGCTCATGAACTGGCACAGGCCGTAGCCGTGGCCGAAATGGATTTCCAGCGCGTCGAAGCCGACGGATTTCATGAACACGGCGGCGTCTTGATAGGTCTTCACCAGGTTGGCGATGTCGGTGTGGGTCATGGCGTCGCAGAACAGCATGCCGTTGGCGGCGCCCAGCATGTTGATGCCAAAGCTGGGGCCGAGCGGACGCTTGCGCTGCAGTTCGCGGTTCTTGGAAAAGCCGCCGCCGTGTCCCATCTGGCCGGAGATTTTCGCGCCCTCGGCGTGCACGCGGTTGATCAGGTCGGTCAGTTCCGCGCGAATGCCTTCATGCATGTAGAGCATGTTTTCATTCAGGCGGCCGTCGGCTTCCACGGCGCAGTAGCCGAGTGTGGTCATGCCGATGCCGCCGGCCGCCAGGCGGGTGTGAAAATCCTTCAGTGCCGGCGTGGGTTTGCCGCCCGGTGTCATGCCTTCAAAGGTGCCCGCCTTGATGAAGCGGTTACGCAGTTCCAGTCCGTTCAGACGGGCGGGGGCAAAACATTTTTCCAGTGCGGCAGTCATGGCGCATCAACCCTGTTTTTTGTTGGCTTCGATCTGCGCCGCCAGCGAATCCAGGATCAGATCCAGTTCACTGCTGAAGGCAACGCGGGTCTGGTGCATGCTTTCCAGCATGGCCTGGCCGCACATCAGCAGCCAGGGATAGTCCACCACCGACACGCTGCCGTTGCTGAGCGCCGACACGTCGGGCACGCGGCCCGCCTTCAGATCGTTCCAGATGGTGGGAAAGACTTTCTCCACGCCCTGCCGCCGTACCGGTACCAGGATGGTGCTGCCGGTGGCCAGTTCTGCCATCGCGGCCTGTGCGGTCAGCGCCTGCTTGGGCGTGAGACCGGCGGTGATCAGCACTTTCAGGATTTCGTTCTGCCAGGTGAGTACCGCCGGACCGAAGCTGGTGGCATGGCTCATGTACTGCACCATGCCCGGCGCGCTGTCGTAGGCGTCCCACATGCGCAGGAAGGTTTCGCGAATCCAGGCGCGCCAGTCGGCGGGATCGATTTCGTAGGGAATCAGGTTGCTTTCCGTCATCTGCAAATCGATGACGGCGGCGGTGAGTTCGTTCTTGTCGCTGAAATATTTGTAGATCGCCATCGGCGTGACTTTCAGCTTGGCGGCGATCTTGCGCATGCTCAGCGCGTTGATCGGATCTTTCTGGGCGATCTGGAAAGCCGCCCTGACGATGCGTTCGCGCGACAGACTGGTGGTGCGGGCAGTGGTGGTTGTCATTTCTTACAGCAGTCCCACGAAATTCAGAGTGTGTTGGATCAGAGTTTTTTCGCCGGATCTTTCGGTGCGTCGCGCTGGGCACCGATGCCGGCAATGGCGTAGTTGACGATCGCCTTGAAGTTCAGGTCGCGGTCCAGATCTTTCTGGCTCAGGTTCACCGAACTCAGGGTGGGCAGTCGTTCCGGCTGGCTGTCCAGGTTCTGGAACAGGCGCGCGTAATAGGGCGCGTAGCCGGCGCGGGCTTCCTCGATGGTCTGCAGTTCCTGCTGCACGTAACCGGTGACGGTGGTGATCAGGAAGCTGTGGGCCATCAGCGCGGCGCGCGGTTCAAAACCGAATTTCACCAGGATGCTGGCTTCCTTCTCCAGATTGACGAAATCCGGGTCCAGCGCGGCCTGTACGAAATCCAGCAGGTCCGGGTGGCGCAGCAGGGCCTGACGGTAGTAATCCGCCAGCACCCGCAGCCAGGACTGCCAGGTGTGACCTTTCGGCGCGGGCGGTTCTTCCAGATCATTGCGCGACAGCGAGGCGCGAATCCGGCGCAGGCCGTCGATGCCGCCGACGTGGCGATACAGGGTGGTGACGTTGACGCCGAGGAAGTCGGCGACATCCTTCATGGAAATTTCCACGCCCTGGGTATCGATCTCGCGCACGGCGTTTTCGATTTTCTCCAGATCGATGGAGGGGTTGCGGCCGCGGCGGGATTTGCTGCGGCTGCCGGTCTGCAGGATGGTGCTGGTCTTGGTTATGCTCATGGCGGTTCCTGTCATTGCTGGCCAAACCATTGTAGCGATTTGCAACCTGTTTCGCACGATGCTTGCAAAACGCCTGTCGCCGTCCTGTCAGGCCGGTTGCGGGGCCTTCGTGGCGGTGCTGCCAGCCTGCTGCAGTTCCTCTTCCATCGCCTCGCGCATGCGGAATTTCTGGATTTTGCCGGTCACCGTCATCGGGAAACTGTCAACGAAGCGGATGATGCGCGGAATCTTGAAGTGGGTGATGCGGTCGCGGCAGTACTCCCGAATATCCGCTTCGGTGGCGCTGCTGCCGGCACGCAGCTGCACCCAGGCGCAGACTTCCTCGCCGTATTTGGCGTCGGGAATGCCGAATACCTGCACTTCCTGGATCGCCGGGTGGGTGTAGAGAAATTCCTCCACTTCGCGCGGATACACGTTCTCGCCGCCGCGAATGATCATGTCCTTGATGCGGCCGACGATGCGCACATAGCCTTCCGCGTCCATGATTCCCAGGTCGCCGGAGTGCAGCCAGTGTTCGCTGTCGATGGTGTCCGCCGTTTTTTCCGGATCATTCCAGTAGCCCTTCATCACCGAATAGCCACGGCAGCAGATTTCGCCTTTTTCCCCGATGGCGACGGTGTTGCCGGCGGCGTCGACCAGTTTCACTTCCTGGTGCGGCCCCACCTTGCCGACGGTGGACACGCGTTTTTCAAGCGGCGCGTCGATGGCGGTCATGTGGTTCACCGGGCTGGTTTCGGTCTGCCCGTACATGATGGTGACATCGCGCATGTGCATGCGGTCGATGACGCGCTTCATCACGTCGATGGGGCAGGGGGCGCCGGCCATGATGCCGGTGCGCAGGCTGGACAGGTCGTACTGGTCGAAATCCGGGGAATCCAGTTCGGCAATGAACATGGTGGGCACGCCGTGCAGCGCCGTGCATTGTTCGGCGGCCACGGTTTGCAGCACGCTGACCGGTTCAAAGGCGTCGCCCGGAAATACTGCGCAGGCGCCGTGGGTGAGCGCCGCCAGATTGCCCATCACCATGCCGAAGCAGTGATAGAGCGGCACCGGAATGCAGATGCGGTCGTGCTGGGTGAGATGCATGCCCTGACCGACCTGATAGCCGTTGTTGAGAATGTTGTAGTGGGTAAGCGTGGCGCCTTTCGGATTGCCGGTGGTGCCGCTGGTGAACTGGATGTTGATGGCGTCGTGCGGTTGCAGTTGCTGGGCGATCCGCGCCAGTTGGGCCTGCTCTGCGGTGCCGCCGCTTTTGCACACGTCAGCGAAATTCAGCATGCCGGGCGTTTTTTCCTCGCCCATGCGGATGATGGTTTTCAGGTGTGGCAGCTTGTGCGCATCCAGATGGCCCGGCGCGCAGCGCGCAATTTCCGGCGCCAGTTCGTTGAGCATTTTCAGGTATTCGCTGGTCTTGAATTTTTCTGCCGTGATGATGACCTTGCATTCCACCTTGTTGAGCGCGTATTCCAGTTCGTACAGGCGGTAGGCAGGATTGATGCACACCATGATGGCGCCGATGCTGGCAGTGGCAAACTGGGTAAGGCACCACTCCACCCGGTTGGGCGACCAGATGCCGACGCGGTCGCCCGGTTGCACGCCCAGTGCCAGCAGGCCGCTGGCCAGCGCATTCACCTGTTGCCGGTACTCGCGGAAATTCCAGCGGATATTCTGGTGCCGCACCACCAGCGCTTCCCGCTCGGGAAAGGTGGCGGCAATGCGGTCGAAACACTGGCCGATGGTTTCATTCAGCAGGGGCTGGCTGGCGGGGCCGCGCAGGTAACTGGTGGTCAGCGGAGCGGAGGCAGTGGTGGTCATGTTGGCTTCCTTTCAAGTCCCTGTTTTTATATTTGTTTTGTCGTTCTTGCGGTGGGTCCGGTGCTGTCTGCAGGTGGAAAAAAGCCGGGAATTCCGCAGTTTTCTGACAGCCTGTCCCGATTCTAGAAGCATTCCTTCCGCAAATAAACACATATTTTGCAAATATATTGCATAAATGAATCGAAGTCCTGATAATGCAGGTCTTCGGTCATCCGTATTCAGGGAATCCGTGTATGCAAGCCAATAACAAATATGACAAAGAAGTGGATGTGCTGGTGGTGGGGTCGGGCGCCGGTGCGCTGACCGCCGCCATCGTGGCGAAGAAGGAAGGCTGCGGCGATGTGCTGGTGGTGGAAAAGAGCGACCAGTACGGCGGCACGTCGGCCATGTCCGGTGGCGGCATCTGGATTCCCAACAGCCATTACGCGCGTAAGCAGGGCGTGAAGGATTCCGCCGCCGAAGCGCTGACCTATCTGAAAAATGTCATCGGCGATGAAGTGTCGGAAGAGCGTCTGCGCACCTACGTGGAAAAGGCGCCGGAGATGCTGGAATACATGGCGAAGAATTCCCGCCTGCAATATGAAACGGTGCCCTATTCCGATTACTACCCGGAGAAACCCGGCGGCAAGGAAGGGCACCGCACGCACCAGCCCACACCCATGCATGCCAAACATCTGCGCGAACATTTCAACACGCTGCGCGAGCCGCCGTCGCAGGTGCTGGTGGCCGGCAAGCTCACCATGACCATGAAGGAAGGGCGCGCGTTTCTGACCCAGGCCAAGGGCTGGATGTTCACGGCTGTCATGATGGCGCTGAAATACTATCTGGATATTCCCGGCCGCCTGAAAGGCCCGCGTTCGCGTCGCCTGACCATGGGCAACGCGCTGATTGGCCAGCTGCGCTGGTCGATGCTGGAACGCAATATCGATCTGTGGCTGAAGGCACCGCTGGTGGAATTGATCAGCGAAAACGGCGCGGTGGTCGGTGCGGTTATCGAGCGTGACGGCAAGAAGCTGCGCATCCGTGCACGCAAGGGCGTGATCATTGGCGCCGGCGGTTTCGAGCATAACCAGAAAATGCGCGAGCAGTATCTGCCGCAACCCACCAGTGCCGACTGGAGCGGATCGCAGATCAACAATACCGGCGACGGCATTCAGGCCGCCATGAAAGTCGGTGCTGACACCGCGCTGATGAATCACGCCTGGTGGGCACCGTCCGTGAAGATTCCTGCGTGGGATCGCCCGTATGTGATTTTTGCGGAGCGTTCGCTGCCGGGTCTGGTGATCGTGAACAAGGCCGGCAAGCGTTTCCAGAATGAAGCCGCGCCCTATCTGGAATCCGGTCTGGCATTTTACGAAGCCAACAAGCCGGAAGAACCGACGTTCCCGTCGTTTGTGGTGTTCGATTCTGTGTTCCGCAAGAAATTTCCGTTTGGTCCGATTCCGCCCGGCTACAGCTCGCCGGACAGCCGCATTTCGCGCAAGGTGTGGGAAGTGCTGGTGAAGGCCGATTCCATCGAGGAGCTGGCGCAGAAAATCGGTGTTGATCCGAATGGCCTGAAAGACACCGTGCGCCGGAACAATGATTACGCGCGCACCGGCAAGGATCTGGATTTCAAGCGTGGCGAAAGCTATTACGACCGCTACTACGGCGACAGCAAGACTTCGCCCAATCCCTGCATCGCGCCGATTGAAATAGGTCCGTTCTATGCGCTGCCGATTCATCCCGGTGATATCGGCACCAAGGGCGGCGTGCTCACCGATGTGAATGGCCAGGCCGTGGATGGCGCTGGTGCGCCGATTCCGGGGCTGTATGTCATCGGCAACTCGGCAGCCTCGGTGATGGGCAGCAAGTATCCGGGCGCCGGTGCAACCCTGGGTCCGGCCATGACGTTCGGTTATCTGGCGGCGAAACATATTGCCAGTGGCGCGGCGGCAAAATCCGGCAAGGCAGACGCGGCTGGCAGACAGGCAAAAGCGCCAGCCGCAGCCCAGGCTTGATTATCACAATAAAAATTACGGCAGGAGGGAAGGAACGATGAAAAAAATGATGCAGGAGTTTGGCGCGGGCGCGTCGCTGGTGTTCGGCGGCAGCGGCGGAATCGGTGCGGCGATTGCAACACGCATCGCGCAGGGCGGCAGCGATGTTGCCATTACCTACAAGTCCAACAAGGCCAAGGCAGAAGCCGCAGCGGAAGAAATCGCACAGCTGGGCGTGAAGTGCACCATCCATCAGGTGGATATTGCGAAGCGCGACCAGATCGATACGGCGCTGGCGGGCGCGATTGCTGCCCATGGCCGTCTGCACAGCGTGGTGGTGGCGGCGGGTTCCGACATCAAGCAGCCATTTCTGGCGGATGTCACCGACGCGCAGTGGGATGAAGTCATCAACGGCGACCTGAACGGTTTCTTCCGCATCGTCAAAGGCATCATTCCCCATTTCCGCGCCAACGATGGCGGTTCGCTGGTGCACATTTCCTCGGCCGGTCTGGGGCGCACGCCGCCGAAGGATGTATTGTCCGTTGCACCCAAAGCGGCCAACGAGGCACTGGTGAAATACGTGGCGAAGGAAGAAGGCATTCACGGCATTCGCGCCAACAGCGTGGCAGTGGGCGTGATCGAAACCGGCATTTTCAAGCGTCTGGAAGCCGAAGGCGTGTTCAACAATGAATGGAAGCAGGCGGTACTGGCGGGACTGCCGATCAAGCATTTTGGCCAGCCGGAAGATATCGCCGAAGCGGCGGCCTATTTCGCGTCGAACCGTTCGCGTTATGTGACCGGACAGCTGCTGTTCGTGGACGGCGGTTACGCGGTCTGATTTTTACTGACACTATGATTCGATAATGTCATTCAATAATAAGGAGAACCTCATGAAACGTTTTGAAGGCAAGGTTGCGCTGGTGACCGGTGCGGCGTCCGGCATGGGCAAGTCCACCGCGCTGCGGCTGGCGGCGGAAGGTGCGAAGGTGCTGCTGGGCGACATCAACGAGGAAGGCAACCAGGCCACGGCAGCGGAAATCGATGCAGCCGGTGGCGTGTGCAAGGCCGTGACCTTCAGCGCGATGGATGAGGCCTCCTGTGCGGCGCTGGTGCAGAGTGCAGTCGATACCTTTGGCCAGCTGGATGTGGTCGTGAACGTGGCGGGTGTGGCCGGTTTCTATCACCTGCACGAACTGACCACCGAGGTGTTCAACCGCTTCCTGTCGATCAACCTGACCAGCACCTTCATCATTTGCCGCGAAGCGATGCCGCACCTGAAAAAGACCAAAGGCAATATCGTCAACTTTGCTTCGATCAATTCCAAAACCATGACGGCGTACCAGACGGCCTACTGCGCATCGAAGGCAGCGGTGTCGGCAATCACCAAGTGCATGGCGCAGGAATTTGAAGCGGACGGCATTCGTGCCAACGTGATCTGTCCCGGTGGCATTGAAACACCGCTGGTGCGCAGCGTGCGTTTTCCGGCCAACATCAACCAGCGCCTGCTGGCGAACCTGATGCCGCTGGGGCGCAAGGGGCAGCCGGAAGAAGTGGCGGCACTGGTGGCGTTTCTGGCGTCGAGCGAAGCCAGCTACATCAATGGCGAGGATATCTTTATTGACGGCGGCGGCCGTTCGTCGCTGTAAGGCGGCGCGGTTTACAGATTAAAAAAGAGCGCGGGGTGATGCCAGCGCTCTTTTTTTTGGGGATGGACTGAATTTCAGTCCAGCTGTCTGGTGTGTTGGATGTTGCTCAGGCCTGCGGTACCGCGCTGCCCATGTGCAGCAGTTTCATCACGCCTTCCACCTGCTGCAGGATCACGCTGGAAGTCACGCGAAATTCAGTGGCGGTAATCACCCAGCGTCCATCCTGTTTCGCGTAGCGATCCTCGTAGTGTCCGGCCAGTTGCGTCAGCACGCCGGTTTCCGTGTTGGCCTGGAAAAAATACAGATCCCACACCGCGCTGGCGCTGGTTGCTGACTGCCACTGGATTTGCGCATTCTGCCCGTGATGCATGTCGATGATGTGCGGATGACAGGCCATCTGCTCATACACCGCGAGAAAATCCTCGCGCTGGCTGAAACGGCCAATGGCGCCGTAGTCGATCTGGATTGCGCCGGCGCTGAAACAGTCGCGGATGGCGGCCACGTCCTTGCGGTCGCAGGCGTGAAAATAGCGCGCCTTCAGCTGGCGGATGGCTTCGATGTCTTCCAGGCGTTGCAGGCGAAGTTCAACGGATTCCATGGCTCACGCGGTCCAGTACGCCTTCATCGACACCACCTTGCCGTTGCTGTCGAATTCAAACACATCGATGACGTCGAGCGTGCGCGGGCCGATCTGCGCGGTGAACGGAAAGGCGGCGGCATTGCCGGCGCATTTCACGCTGTCCTTCAGTTGCAGTTTCACGCCGAAGCCCTTGAAACTGCCGTAGAAAGCCAGGATGGCGTCGATGCCTTCCTTGGGTGGCGTGCCGACCGGATCTTCCACGGTGGCGTTGTCGGCGTAGATTTCGCGGATCAGGTCGAGGTTGTCGGTGCTGACCGCTTCCATATATTTTTCAACGGTTTTTATCTTGTGCGCGGCATCCATGGTGGACCTCCTGTTTTATTTTTCCAAGTATATTTGCATTATAGTTGCAAAATAACAAGGGCCTTGCTAGCGTATGCGGCCAATCGACCAGAAAAACAATATCAACCGATTCGGGAGAGGGTAAGCATATGAGCAAATACGCCAGGATCGAAGCGGCGCCGGTGGAAGAGCGCTACGCCCGTGGGTGGCACTGCCTGGGCAAGTCGGAAGACTTCGCCGCCACGCCGGTGCAACTGAATTATTTCGGTACCAAGCTGGTGGCCTTCCGTGGCGAAAACAACCAGCTGATCATTCTCGATGGCTACTGCCCGCACATGGGCGCCGATCTGTCGCAGGGTTACGTGGAAGGCAATTCCATCCGCTGCGCGATGCATGCCTGGCGCTGGGGCGCCGACGGCGTGTGCGACGATATTCCCTACGCGAAAAAAATTCCCGCCAAGGCCTGCATCAAGCCCTGGCCCACGCTGGAGCGCAACGGTCTGGCGTTCGTGTATCACGATCCGGAAAACAATGCGCCGATTCCGGAGCAGCTGCCGCCGGTGATCGAGGAATACGGCAACGGTGAATGGTCCGACTGGGAAGTGGTGCTGATTCCGATCCACACCAACTGCCGCGAACTGGTGGACAACATGGCGGACAAGGCGCACTTCGGTCCCGTGCATGCGTCCGCCGCGCTGAAATTCCACAACACGTTCCACCGGCATATGTGTGTGCAGGAAATGGAAGGCAAGAGCCCGCGTCTGGCCGGCGATTCCATTCTGAAAACCCGCGCCACCTATTACGGCCCGGCGTACATGATCACGGAAATGACTGGCGAGATGAACGGTGTACCGGTGGCCTCGAAACTGCTGGTGAGCCACGTGCCCACGTCCACCGAAAGTTTCGATCTGCGTTTCGGCGTGATGGTGAAACTGTTCCCCGGCATGAGCAAGGCAGACAGCGATGCCATGGTGAAGGGCTATGTTGCGCTGACCCAGCAGGCGTTCTTTGAAGACGTGCAGTTCTGGCACACCAAGGTGCGCGTGGACAATCCGATCCTGTGCGACGGTGATGGTCCGATTCACCGTCTGCGTCAGTGGTACAGCCAGTTCTATGTGGATATCGCCGATGTGCCGCGCGTGTGGGACGAAGCGAAAGTCTACGAGGTGGAAGCGTTCAATCCGATTCCGCCGCAGAAGCTGGCAGCGCCGGTCGCGGCGCCGGCAGAGGCAGTGGAAGCCTGAACGGCTTCCCGTCTGTTGAACCTGTTATCCGGAATGGTGTTGCATGTCTGAATCCAAAACGGCGCTGGTGCCGCGTCTGACGGCGTGGGCGATGCTGCTGCTCGGTGTCACGCTGTTCGTGACTTATCTGGTGTATCTGCCCCAGCCGGACCTGTTCCAGCTGGGCGCTGCGCCGGTGAATGGCACCGGTCTGATTTTCTACAGTCTGGCCACCGCCGGTTGCGCCTTTGTCGCCTGGGGCATCATGCTCGGCGGGCTGCGCGGCGAAGGCATCAGTCGTCAGCAGGTGTTGCGCGCGTCGGCCGTCGGTGTTGCGCTGATGGGGATCATGCGGCTGTTCACCGCGATTTTTCCACCGGTGCCGTTTGATTCCATGATTGCAGTGCCGCTGGTGGAATTCGTGGCGTTCTCGGCACTGGCCATCAAGCTGTTCCGGTCCTAGTGGTAATGACATGACGGGCGATCCGATTTTTGATTCCGTGCTGCTTGGCGTATTTGTGTGCGCGGTGGGCGCGCTGCTGGTGCTGCTGCTGGTGGATGCGCCCTACGGCCGGCACCAGCGCAAGGGCTGGGGACCGCAGGTCAACACACGGCTGGGCTGGATCATCATGGAGTCGCCGGCGTGTCTGGTGTTTCTGTATTTCTATCTGACCGGCGAGCATCCGCAGTGGATCGCCTGTATCGTGCTGGCGCTGCTGTGGCAGGCGCATTACGTGCATCGCTCGTTTATTTATCCGTTCCAGATCCGCGTCAAACCCGGTGATCGCACGCCGCTGCTGGTGATCCTGATGGGCTCGCTGTACTGCGGTATCAACGGCTATCTGAATGGCAGTTTTGTTTCCACCTACGGCGATCATCTGAATGACGAATGGCTGACCGATCCGCGCTTCGTTGGTGGCATTGCGCTGTTTGGATTCGGGTACTACATGAACAAGCGCTCGGACCAGATCCTGCGTAGTCTGCGCAGCGGTACGTCCACCGGCTACAGCATTCCGCGCGGCTTTGCTTTCCGTTTTGTGTCGATGCCGAACTATCTGGGCGAACTGCTGACGTGGAGCGGATTTGCGCTGGCGTCCTGGTCGCTGGCGGGCGTGTCGTTCGTGGTGTTCACGGCGGCGAATCTGGTGCCGCGCGCGCTGGCCAATCATCGCTGGTATCGCGAGACATTTGCGGACTATCCGCAGGAGCGCAAGGCGATCTTTCCCTATCTGCTGTAACCCTTTTCCAAAGCCGGGCCGGGTCCCATCGGCCTGCTTGCAGCGGACAATCTACGCCAATGGATTGTCCGCTTTTTTTATTCCTGCCTTTTCACGCAGCTTTCGCCAGCGATGAGTCGCTTGCCGTTTGCGCTGTGGCAGCGTTCTGGCGCTGCTGTCGGTTGCGGTCGATCACCAGCAGCAGGGGCACGAAGAAGAAAAAGTTGATGAACAGCGCCACCGCCAGCGTGATGGTGGTCAGCGTGCCCATTTCGGCGTTGGGCACGAAACTCGACGTGGCAAGAACGGCAAAGTTCGCGCACAGGATCACGGATGTGGCCACCAGTGCGCCACCCACATGCTTCAGCGTGTATTCGGCGGCGGCAACTGTGTCGAGATTCTTTTCGCGTTTGGCGCGCACGTATTTGCTGATGAAGTGGGTGGTGTCGTCCACCACGATGCCGATGGTCATGCAGGCGACAACGGAGACGGCAATGCCGATCTGGCCATACAGCAATCCCCACAGGCCGAATGAAATGGCCGCCGGCAGCAGGTTCGGCAGCATGCTCAGCAACCCGTATTTGAAAGAGCCCAGCGCCACGATCAGCATCAGCGATACAGTGATCAGCGCGTAGATGGTGCCGCTGATCATGCTCACGCTGTTCTGTCTGGCAATGGTGCCGAACAGCGTGTCGAGTCCGGTGCCGTGCGCCCACATGTGCTGCGGCCAGTGTTCCTGCTGCCAGGCGTAGGCGCGCTGTTCCAGGCGCATGATGTCGTTGGCGGGTGCCTTGTGCAGAATCATGGTGACACGCATGGCGGCCTTGTCGAAATCCACCAGATTGTCGGTGCCCAGACCGAACGGCAGCGACATTTCGTACATCAGCACATACTGCGAAATCAGTTCGCGTTCATCCGGCACCTTGTAGAAGGCTTTGTCGCCGCCGTGCATGTCCTGGTTCAGGCGCTTGATCACGTCGGTGAAACTGGTGGCGTGGGCGACTTCCGGCTGCTGCGACGCCCAGGCCACGAACGCATCGACATGGCGGACGAAATCCGGGTCCATGGTGCCCTGCGATTCCTGCGCCTTCACGGCAAATTCCAGCCGGAACAGTCCGCTCAGTTCCTTCATCATGAAATCACTGGCGCGGCGCACTTCGTAGGATTCGTCAAAATATTCTGCCCACACGTCATTGAACTGGTTCAGCGGTACGCAGGCAATCAGTGCGGCGCTGATGACAGCGCTCACCGCCAGCACGCTGCGATAGCGGCTGATGATGAAGTGCGCCATGCGGTCCATGGCGAGCATGCCCCAGGTGCTGGTGGAGCGGGCTTTGGGTTTGCCCGGAATCAGCATTACCAGCGCCGGCAACAGCAGCACGGCCAGCAGCCACGCGTAGATCACGCCGAATACCACCAGATTGCCCATGTCGCGGAACGGCGGCGAGTCGGCGGTGTTCATGAACAGGAAGCCGGGAATGGTGGTGATGCTGGTGACGAACACCGGCTGCATGTTGACGCGCAGACTTTCCGCCATGGCATCGCGCTTGTTCATGCCAGCCATGCAGTTTTGATTGTAGGAAATCAGCAGATGCACGCAGTCGGCAATGGCGAGAGTGAGAATGATGACTGGCGCCAGACTGGCCAGCGGTGAAAACACAATGCCGGTCCAGATGCCGGTGCCAACTGCCGCCGTCATCGACATCACCACGATCAGCAGCGTGATCACTGTGCCCTGGATGCCGCGCAGGATCACCAGCATGCACAGCACGGCCGCCACCAGCGACAGTGCGGCCAGCGAACCCATGCCTTCGCGGGTGGCCTGGTTGTTGGCATCGGCAAACACCACGGTGCCGGAGAGATGGAAATCCACGTCGGGATACTGCGCGCGATAGCGCTGCACCAGTTCACGCGCGGCCGCCGCAATGATGGGTGCTTCCTCCTTGCCGAACTCCAGGATTTCAGTGACCGCCACGCCCGCCACATGGCCGGTTTTCGACACCAGATTGTTGGTGAGTGAGGGTTCGGACAGCGCCAGTGCGCGAATCGACTGGATGTCAGCGTCGGACAGTTTCTCGGCGTTGCTCACCAGATCGCGCACCGTCAGGTCATCGCCGTCCACGTCGGTATGCTGGAAATTGATGAGCGAATCCACGCGGGTGGATTTGGGCAGGGTCCAGGCGTCGGCGGTGAGTTTTTCCAGCAGGGCCAGATTGTCGCGGGTGAAGACGTCGCCGTTTTTGGGCGCCACCACAATGATCACCGATTCGTTGCTGCCGAACCGGCTTTCCACATCGGTAAAGATTTTGAAGACTTCGCTTTCCGCCGAAAAAAACTGGCGCGGATCGTCGTTGGTTTTCATGTCCTTGATCCCCAGGCTGGTGACGCCCACCAGCAGCAGGGAAATCAGCAGCGCGAGGACAGGGTGATCCAGCACCCACTGGATGTAACGGGCATTCAGCTTCTGCAGCCAGGCAGTCATCGCAGATCCTTCATTCTTGTTGTAGTGCCGGACGGTTGTTCACTGTCACGACAATAGACAACCGGCACCGGGGAAGGATGATCAAAAAGGACTATTTAGCGGATCAGGCCGAGTTCCCGGGCCCGTGCGACGGCCTGCGTGCGGCTGTTCACCGCCATTTTTTCGTAGATGTTGCGGATGTGTGCCTTGGTGGTGGTGATGGCGATGTGCAGCGAGTCGGCGATGGTCTGGTTGCGATGGCCGCTGGCGATCATGCCCAGCACTTCCAGTTCGCGGCTGGTGAGCGGTTCGATCAGGGTGGACAGGTCGGCGCGGGTGGTGGCCGGCGCGCACTGCGCCTGTTCCCACCAGCCGTGCACGCCCTGCTCCGACAGGCGGGCAAACAGCGGGGCCAGCGCGTCGCCTTCGTCGAGAAACACACGGCGGTAACCGGCCCGGCCACTCAGTTCCAATGCCCGTTGCAGGCTGGCGCAGGCGCGCGGCCAGTCCTGCTGGTGTGACTGCACCAGGGCGCGGGCCACCAGCGCACGTACCTGCGCAAGAATGCGCAGCTGGGCGGCGGCGTCTTCCTCGATTTCATCCAGCACTTCCAGTGCCAGGGCGTGGCGGTTCTGCAACGCCAGCGCGCGTGCCAGCACGATGCGCTGCTCTTCGTGGGTGAAGGCGCGACTGGTCAGCAGCAGCTGTTCCTGGTCCAGCGCCCAGCGCACGGCGGCAGCCTGGTCACCGGACTGCAGCAGGTACAGCGCCCGCAGCATGCCCACCGACGGACCCATCGTCGACCAGTGGGAACGGTCCTGTTCCAGCACCGGTTCGGCTTGCGCCAGCTCCTGCAGCGCGGCCTGCCATTCGCCACGCGCCGAATGCAGCGTGGACTGCACCAGCCGGATCAGCGCGGCATGGGCCGGCTCGGCGCCGTCGCGGCCGTAATCGAGCAGCGCTTCCATGCAGGCAAACGCCTGCTCCAGCTGCTGGGTTTCGCGGTAGATGAACACATAAAGGATGTTCTGCCAGCAGGCGACGAAATGCGGCGACAGCCCTTCGGCCACCAGCCAGTCGCGGCTGCGGTCCAGGGTCTCCAGCGCCTTGCGGGTCTGCCCCTGCTGGAACAGCAGGTGGGCCAGAATCGCGGAACAGGACAGAAAGCAGAAGTGGTTGCGCTCGCGGCGGGCGGCGGCATGGGCCTGTTCCAGGATCTGTAGCGAGGCCAGGTTCTTGCCGTCCTGGAACAGTTCCATGCCCAGCGCGAAGCGGGTGACGGCATTGAGCGACACGTCGTTTTCCGCCGACAGTTCGCGCGCCTGTTCCGACCAGTAGCGCGCCCGCGCCTCGTCGCCGCGCACCCGCGCCAGCTGGCCGCGCAGGATGGCGATCTGGGCCTTGAGTGGCCGGTACTGGGGCTGGTCCGGATTGAGCTGTCGGTCGGCCTGGTCCAGATAGGGTTCGGCTTCCAGCACGCGCACGGTGCAGAACAGGTTCCAGGCCTGGATCAGCGCCAGACGTGGCCGCCAGCGCACGATTTCCGCCGGCAGTCGGCTCAGCCACCAGTTCAGCGATTCGTTCTGGCCCGCCAGCATGCGGGTGACGCCCAGTTCCTCGATCAGGTCCGCCGCTTCCGGCCACAGTTCGCCTCCCAGCAGGCAGTGAATGGCTTCCTCGCGGTCATTCTCCCGCACAAACCAGGCGGCGGCTGCGCGGTACAGGCCGGGCAGCGGCTGCTGCAGGTTCTGGCGCGCGATGTTGAGCAGGTTTTCGCGGAACAGATCGTGGAAGCGGAACCACTGGCCACGCTCGTCCAGGGGGATCAGGAACAGGTTCTGCTCCAGCAGGATTTCCAGCTGGTTTTGCACGTCGTCGCGCTGGCCGGGCGGCGCCAGATGCCGGCACAGGTCGAGGGAAAAGCGCCGCACCAGGGCCATGCGCAGCAGGAACTGGCGCAGCGGTTCCGGCAGGTTGGCCAGCACTTCCTCCGCCAGATAGTCCACCAGCAGGGTGGGCGAGGCGCGCTCCAGCCAGTCCGGCGCCTGCACCGGCTGCTGTTTCAGCGACAGGCCGGCCAGCTGCAGTGCGGCGGCCCAGCCTTCCGTCTTGGCCTGCAGCGTGTCCAGGGTGTGGCTGGCCAGCGACAGTTGCAGGGTGTCCTGGAAAAACAGGCGCGATTCGGCCGGACCGAAGCACAGGGCATCAGCGCGGATCTCGGTAACGGTGTTGCGCACGCGGCGCAGGGGGATGTGCAGGGCAGGCAGCGCGCGCGCGGTAATCAGGACGTGCAGGCTGGGGGGCAGGCGGTCGAGAAACCAGCTCACACTCTCCAGCAGGGCGGCATCCTGAATCACGTGAAAGTCATCCAGCACCAGAATGGTAGGGGTGTCGGGGTCTCTCTCCTGCCAGTGGTTGAGCAGGTTGACCACCCAGTGCTCGTGCTCGGGGTCGCCGGCCGGGGCGGGGGCGAGTGCATTCACCGGCAGGCCCAAAGCGCCGCTCACGTAGCGCCAGAAGCGGGCCGGCTCGTTGTCCTGGGCGTCCAGCGACAGCCAGGCGCTGGGATTGGGCAGCTGGTCCAGCCACTGGCGGGCCAGGGTGGTCTTGCCATAGCCGGCGGGGGCATGAATCAGGGTCAGGCGGGCGGGAGCGGGCCGGTCCAGCAGGTGCAGCAGGCGTTGACGGGGAATGGCGTTGTGCCGCAGCGGCGGCGCAAACAGCTTGGTTTTCAGCAGCATGCGGTGAGTTCTTGTTATTGGGCTGTGTCAGTGTTTCCTGAAACGGTGACGGATGTCAAAACGCGGCGCCGGCAGGGGGAAACAAATTCCCCAAATCCGTGCAGAACGACCGGTCACACACTATAATTCGCGCACAACAAAGGTTTTGGCCATCGCTGGATGGTACAGACCGACTGCACCACTGCTGGTCCGACGGTGAGAAGTACGCTTGCTCTGAAGTCATTTTTCGTCGACAGCAAAAAAGGTGGTAGTCATGCAATTGTTAGCGATCATGACCCTCGCGGGTCTCATTAATATCGTAGGTGTGGGTCTGGTATCGGAACACGATCTGGCCCGTCGCGGGATGGACAACAACGAATACCAGGCAACGGTGGAAGTTGAAGACGTCTCGGCGAAAGAAACCGGTTCGCTGCTGGAAGCAATCCAGAAGTAACAGCAGTGGTCGATACTTAACTTGCTGATAGATATAACAAAAAATGAAGAATTCCGATAAACCCGCAGTGCCCCGAGAGATTCTCGCCGGTACTGCGGGTTTTTGTTTGCCCGCGTTTCAGTCCTTGAAGGACTCGATCAGGTCCGCCAGTACCGTCGCCGTCACCATGTTCAGCAGGTTGCTGATGATGTCGGTGGAGCTGGGCACCCACGGCTTCATGCCGGTGAGGAATTCATTGCGCTCCACCAGATACTGCGCCACGGCCTTCTCTGCCTGCGCCTGATCCTCGTTCTCCAGCGCCTTGAAGATGGGCTCCAGAAAATCCAGCATGATGCGGCCATAGAGGGCGTTCTCGCCGTGATTGCGCATGGTTTCCACCAGCCCCACCATTGAATCCAGCTCGGTCTGGAATTTCGACACCGATTTGCGGGCCTGCCGGCGCAGGCTTTCCGCCTCTTCCAGAATTTCCTTGTATTGCATGCTGTCTTCTCCGCTGTTGCGTGTGCGTGAATGTCGGATAGCGTCTTTCAAGCATAGTCCAGCTGGCGCTATTGGCACGGATCGCCGGACTGCCATGTCCGCGTGAAAAAATAGTGGGACCGGCGTTGCCGTGGGCGTTCACTGCTTTAAAATCGGCGCAGCGCTGTCCGCGCGTTCCCCCTGTTCCTGTCTTGTCCGTTCCCGTTCAAAGGCTGATACCGCGAGGTTTGTCATGACATTGATCTTTCTTGCTGCTGGTCTGGTGTTGCTGGTGGTGGGTGCCGAATTGCTGGTGAAAGGAGCGTCGAAGCTGGCGGCAGCGGCGGGAATATCGCCCCTGGTGATCGGCCTGACCATCGTGGCCTTTGGCACCAGTGCGCCGGAGATGGCGGTGAGCGTGGGGGCGGCCTGGTCGGGGCAGGCGGATCTGGCGCTGGGCAACGTGGTGGGCAGCAACATCTTCAACGTGCTTTTTATACTCGGCCTGTCGGCCCTGGTGGCGCCGCTGGTAGTGGCGCAGCAGCTGGTGCGGCTCGACGTGCCGCTGATGATAGTGGCCTCCGTGGTGGTTCTGCTGATGGGGCTGGATGGCCGCATCGACCGGCTCGATGGCGCCATCCTGTTTGCCGGCATTCTGGGCTACACCGCATTCCTGGTGGTGCAGAGCCGCAAGGAAACCAGCGCTGCCGTGAAGGAAGAGTACGCGCAGGAATACGGACAGAAGGGCGGTGCGCTGCATCATCTGCAGAATGTGCTGTTCATTCTGGGTGGTCTGGTGCTGCTGGTGCTGGGGTCGCGCTGGCTGGTGGACGCGGCGGTGGAGATTGCCCACTACTTCGGCGTGAGTGAGCTGGTGATCGGGCTGACCATCGTGGCCGCCGGCACGTCGCTGCCGGAGCTGGCCACGTCGGTGATCGCCAGTGTGCGCGGCGAGCGCGATATTGCCGTGGGCAACGTGGTGGGCAGCAACATCTTCAATCTGCTGTCGGTGCTGGGCCTGTCCAGTGTGGTGTCGCCGGCGGGCATTGCCGTGCCGGATGCCGCAGTGGTGTTCGACATTCCGGTGATGATTGGCGTGGCGCTGGCCTGTCTGCCGATTTTCTTTACCGGCTATATCATTACCCGCTGGAATGGCGCGCTGTTCCTGTTCTACTACCTGGCGTACACCGCGTATCTGATCCTGACAGCGATGCAGCACGACGCGCTGCATACGTTCAGTGCCGCCATGCTGTATTTCGTCATCCCTCTCACCGCAATCACCCTGGTGGTGCTGGCGGTCCGTTTTCACGCTAACCGTAAGGCTGTAGGTATCTGATGGACTGGTTGTTCCTGTGCAAGGCGTTGTTGCTGGGCATCATTGAAGGCCTGACGGAGTTTCTGCCCATATCCAGCACCGGTCACCTGATCGTGATCGGCAGCTGGCTGGAATTTGATTCTGGCACCGGCAAGGTGTTTGAAGTGGTGATCCAGCTGGGCGCCATCATGGCGGTGGTGTGGCTGTACCGGATGAAGATCATTGCGCTGCTGCAGGGCATGCTGAAAGGCAACGTGGCAGACCTGCGCTTTGCCGGCTGCGTGCTGCTGGCGTTTTTCCCCGCCGTGATCATTGGCGTGCTGGCGATCGATTTCATCAAGCAGGTGCTGTTCAATCCGCTGGTGGTGGCGATTGCGCTGATCGTCGGCGGGGTGATCCTGATGCTGGCGGAGAAGCATGCGACCGACGCGAAAGTCACCCGCATCGAGGACATTACCTGGGGGCGGGCGCTGGGGATTGGCATCGCGCAGTGCTTTGCGATGATTCCGGGCACGTCGCGCTCCGGTTCCACCATTGTCGGCGGCTTGCTGGCGGGACTGTCGCGGCAGGCGGCGACGGAGTTTTCCTTTTTCCTTGCCATGCCCACCATGCTGGGCGCGGCGGTGTATGACGGCTACAAGCATCGCGATCTGCTGCAGCAGGACGATTTTTTCCTGATCGCGCTGGGCTTTGTGGCGGCGTTTCTGACGGCGCTGCTGGTGGTGCGGGCGCTGGTGGCGTTCATTGCCAGTCACAGCTTCCGCGTGTTTGCGTACTACCGCATCGCGCTGGGCACCCTGATTCTGCTGCTGATGGCGTTCAATTTCTCGTTCAGTGCCGCGGGCTGATCTGTTCCGCAGCAACGCCGGAATCCCGTCAAACCGATGGACATGAAAAAGGCCCTGCCATTTCACCTGGCAGGGCCTTTTTCGTTGCGCGTTGATCAGTACCGGAATTACAGCACTTTCAGCACGGCTTCATAGTCCGGCTCGTTGGCAATCTCGCCGACCTGTTCGGTGTGGATCACCTTGCCCTGCTCGTCGATCACCACCACCGCGCGCGACATCAGTCCCTTCAGCGGACCATTGATGATCTGCACGCCGTAAGTGGTGCCGAATTCCGGATTGCGGAAGGTGGACGCGGTGGCCACGTTCTTGATGCCTTCGGCGCCGCAGAAGCGGGCCAGGGCAAACGGCAGGTCGGCGGCGACGCACAGCACTTTGGTGTTCGGCATGTCGCTGGCCTGCTGGTTGAACTTGCGCACCGAGGTGGCGCAGGTGGGGGTGTCGATGCTGGGGAAGATGTTCAGCACCAGTTTCGATCCGGCGAAGTCCGCCAGGGTGACTTCCGACAAATCCGTTTTAACCAGGGTGAAGGCAGGTGCGGCAGCGCCGGTGGCCGGCAGGTTGCCAGCAGTGTCGACGGGATTGCCGCGCAGGGTGATCTTGGCCATGGGAGTCTCGATTCCGTTATTGAAGAGGAGGTTGCCAGTTGAATGCAAATGCCCCGCAAGCATCGCGCGGCTTCAGGGGAAAAACAACCGTGAAACCAGTGCGGGAATCGCCGTTTCCACCTTGAGGATGCGCGGCCCCAGCGTAACCGCCTGAAAGCCGCACTCGCGCAGCTTGTCCACTTCATAGGGAATGAAACCGCCCTCCGGCCCCACCGCGAGAAGCGTCTCCTGTGTCACGTGGTCCGGGCAGGGCGGTGAATCCGCCAGCGGGTGGGCGACCAGGCCGAGCCGGCCGGCTGCCAGCGCCGGCAGCTCGTCTTCCACAAAGGGTTTGAAGCGGGTATGCAGGTGAACCTGCGGCAGCAGCGTGTCGCGGGCCTGCTCCAGTCCCAGCAGCAGTTGCTGGTGGATCACGTCCGGCTGCAGGAAGGGGGTCTGCCAGTAGCTTTTCTCCACCCGGAAACTGTTGAGCAGGTGGATCTGCTTGATGCCCAGACTGGTGGCCGACTGCAATACCCGACGCAGCACCTTGGGGCGGGGCAGGGCCAGCAGCAGGGTGCAGGGCAGGGGCGGCGGGGGCGGGGTGTCGAGCGTGGCATCCAGCACCACGTCCTGTGCCGACAGGCTTTCCACCCGCGCCAGCCCGGTCAGACCATTCAGCACGCCCACCCGCACGCTGTCGCCCGCCACCGCTTTCAGCACGGTACGGAGGTGGTCGGCGCGGTGGTCGGTCAGGCGCAGCAGGGCGCGGTTTTGGCCCTCGGGCCATTCGTGGGAATGCAGCAGCAGCAGGTTCATGGCGCGCATTATGCCACTCTGTGCAGGGGCATTGCCGGAAAGTTGTAGCCATCTGTTGCGAAGCCCGCCGCCAAGGCTGAAATGGCGAAACTTCTGTGGGATAATGGCCGCCTTTTTCAAGCCCCTGACCCGCGCCATGCTGCCACGGCATCCACAGAATGCCCCAGAACAAGCCGGCAAGGCATCCATAACAGGCAGCCATCAGGCCCCTTCAGGGCCGTGTCGGGACAGGGCATGGGGGATCACGTCCGTCTGTCGCATTCGATCAGTGGATTTGAGCGAAATGGCTATTGTCCGGCCAGTCACACCACCCGGATAATGCCGCGCCTCCCCGTGTGTACCCCGATTGCGAGTACCTGATTTTCACCGGCTGGCTCTGGCCTGCCAGATCGCAGGATCAAAAGGTTGCAAAGCCAAAAGCATTTGCCGTTCACACCCTTCACAAGAGACGTTATCAGCATGGGAATCAACAAGAAGCTTATTCCGTCGCTGGAAAACCCTTTCCAGGCACCGGAAACCAAGGAATTCAAAATCCCCGGCGAAATCGGCCGCACCCCTGGCATTTATGAGCAGTCGCTGGCGGAAGGCTGGGAGCTGATGCAACGCCCCGAAACCGCCGCCGGCGTGCCTGCCATTGAAAAGCAGCACCTGAAGCAGCGGATGACCGTGTGGGAACGGATCAAGGTGCTGACCGACAAGGAACCCAACGTTCTGTACCAGAACTGGGGCAAGAACCTGGATGGTGCCTCCATCGTCACTGCCATCATCAATGTTGAAGGTCGCGATGTCGCCCTGTACGGCCATGACTTCACGGTGCGCGCCGGCTCCATGGACGCCACCAACGGCCGCAAGCTGGCCAGCCTGATCAAGCTGGCGGGCGAGAAGAAAATCCCCCTGATCGGCATGAACGATTCTGCCGGCGCATACGTTCCCGCCGGTGTGGGCGGTCTGGACGGTTACTCCGAAGCCTTCACCGCCCTGCGCAAGATCAGCGGCGTGGTGCCCTCCATCATGTGCATGTTCGGCTACAACGCCGGCGGCGGCGCCTACCTGCCGCGTCAGGGCAGTTTCATGATCCAGCCCCAGAACACCTTCTTCGGTCTGACCGGCCCCGGCGTCGTCAAGTCCGTTCTGGGTGAAGACGTCACCGCCGACCAGCTGGGCGGCCCCGGCGTACACGGCCTGTCCGGTGTTACCGACTTTGTGGTGCCCGATGAAGTGGCGGCGTTGCGCAAGGCGAAAGAACTGCTGCGCTATTTTCCGGACAACAACGCCAGCATGGCGCCGTTCCTGGAAACATCCGACCCGATCACCCGCAAGACCTGGGACGCGGATATCCTGTTCAAGAAAGCCTTCAACTCGTCCACCGGCTACAACACGCCGATCGACATCCGTATCCTGATCCAGCAGATCTGCGATCACGGCGACTACACCGAATTCCAGCCCGACCGCGCGCAGAACACCATCTGTGCCTGGGGTCGTCTGGGTGGCAATGTGGTGGGCATCGTGGCCAACAACAGCGCCGTGTCCTCCGGCCAGATCGACATTGACGCGTCGCTGAAGAACGCGCGCTTCATCCGCTTCTGCAACATCTACAACATCCCGGTGGTGTTCATTGAAGACACCACCGGCTTCCTGCCGGGCACTGACCAGGAGCGTCGCGGTATCGTGCAGGCCGGTCGCGCCATGCTGGATTCCATCATCGACCTACGCACCCCGCGCATCCTGCTGATCGTGCGCAACGCCTTCGGTGGCGCCTATGCCGCGTTCAACAGCTATGCCACCGGCGCCGATGTGGTGCTGGCACTGCCGACCACTCGCCTCGCGGTAATGGGCCCGGCCGGTAAAGAGTTTGTGTACAAGAAGGAAATGCAGGCCATTCGCGGCGCCATGAAAGGCAAGATTGCCGAGCGCACTGCGGAACTGGTGAAAGCCGGCCAGAGCGAAGCCGCCGCGAAAGCGCAGGCCACCACCGACGTGGAAGCCTGGGCCAAGCAGCAGGATGCCGCGCTGTCTGCCCGTTATGAAAAAGAACTGATGAACCCGAAAGAAGCGCTGAGCCTGGGATCGATTTCCCAGCTGGTCATGCCGTACGACCTGCGTCAGCAACTGGCCACGAACCTGAACTTCCTGCTGCGTCACTACAAGGCAGAACCGATGTCCAGCGTGCAGCGTGAGTTCCACTAATCGACGGCGTTCATACAGAATCTGAGGAAGCAAAACATCATGGGCAACTACAGCAACTACACCAACAATCCGCTGATCCACAAGCAGCGCCGTCGCACCTCGAACGATTCCGCCTGGGTGCGCCAGTTCGACTGCACTGACATGAAACCGCTGATCATCTGCCGCGGCCCCATCCGGAAGGAAGTGATGGATGTGTGGGAAGAAATGGGCATCACGAAGTACGGCATTCTGCTGTCGGAAAAGGATTCCATTACCTACAACAACGCACTGGCACCGGAACTGCGCCTGCTGACCGATCCTGACCGCGTGCATCGCGTGCCGGATTACACCGGCGCCAACAAGGAAGAGCGCATCCAGCGCATCAACCAGATCATCGCCATTGCCAAGGAAAACGGTCACGATTCCATTTTCGCCGGTTACGGTTTCATGGCGGAAGACGAAGCGCTGGTGAGCGCGATCGAAGCGGCCGGCCTGACCTTTATCGGCCCCTGCTCGCGCACCGTGCGCGGCGCTGGTGCGAAAGATGAAGCCAAGCGCACCGCGCTGCAGAACGACGTGTCCACCACGCCCGGTATCGACAACGTTACCGTGCTGACCCTGCTGCGCAAGGCGGGTGATCGCAACGGCCTGAAGAAAATTGTCGCCGACAACGGCCTGAAGGTGGATGAGAAAATCTTCACCGACGCCGTGGCACTGGAAGATGCCGCTGACGCGGTGCTGAACGCCTCCTACAGCAAGGGCATCGACATCATTTCGATGGACGAAATCTGCCGCGAAGCCGTGATCCGCGTTGCCGAAGTGTTCCGCCGCTATCCCGAAAACCGCGTGCGTCTGAAGGCGATCGGCGGTGGCGGTGGCAAGGGCCAGCGTATCCTGCAATCGCCGGCAGCGTTCGACGGTGAACTGGAAGATCGCATCCAGGCTGCGGCCGAGAAAGCCGCCGAGAAGTACCGCGAAGTGCTGCAGGAAGTGAAAACCACCGGCGTGGGCGACAACAAGAACGCGCTGATCGAACTGAACATCGAAACCACCCGTCACCAGGAAATCCAGGTGATCGGCAACGGCGAATGGTGTACCACTATCGGCGCCCGCGACTGCTCGCTGCAGATGCACGAACAGAAACTGCTGGAAGTGTCGAACACCAAGGAAATGCTGCAGGACGCCATTGCCCGCGCCGAGAAGGCCGGCAACAAGGTGGAAGCCGACGCGCTGCTCACCGATCTGGGCATTCTGGAGCGGATGGAATCCGAGTCCGAGCGTTTCGGTCTGGCGGTAGGTCTGGATTCTGTGTCCACCTTCGAATGTATCGTCGATCGTGACAGCCACTTCTTCATGGAAATGAACACACGGATTCAGGTGGAACACCGCGTGTCCGAGCTGTGCTACACATTGAAGTTCACTAACCCGGAAGATCCGAGCGATTACCTGCTGGTGGATTCGCTGGTGGAGTGCATGACGCTGCTGGCGCGCCACGGCAAGAAACTGCCGAAGCCGGAGCGCATTCCGCGTGAGCGCGCTTCTGTTGAAGCCCGTCTGAACGCCACCAACGCCGCGCTGAAACCCCACGCCGGCGGCATCATCGAATACTGGTCCAGCCCCGTTGACGGCGAAATCCGTGACGACCAGGGCATCAGCGTGCGCAACCCGGACACCGGGCAGTTCATGAAGTACCACCTGGCCGGCGCCTATGACTCCAACGTCGCGCTGCTGCTGACGGTCGGCACCAGCCGTCGTGACAGCTACGAGCGCATGGCGGAAGTACTGCGTCGCACCAAGATGACCGGCGAGAACCTGGCCACCAACCTGCAGTTCCATTACGGTCTGGTGCACTGGTTCCTGGGCGAAAACGTGCACGCGAAATCCACCACCAAGTTCGTCATGCCGTATCTGACGATGGTGGGTCTGCTGAAGAAGGAATCCGCCGATTTCGATCTGGAGCTGGCGTTCGAACAGGTGAAGGCCCTGTACAAGAAGGATATCGCGGCGCAGCACGGCAACAGCGACACGCTGGGTGCGGCCCTGCAGTCCATCGACGCCGCGCTGGAGCGCAAGCACACCCTGCTGCTGCGTCCGCTGGAACTGGTGATGCGCGATCCGCATGTATTCAGCGGCTGGCTGAGCCTGAACAAGGCGCATGTGAAACTGGATGGCGACAAGGTGATCTGGAGCCGCAACCCGCTTTACGTGCTGGACGAAACCTACCACTACCTGAACATGGACTACCGCGCTGATCTGCCGGCGGCCGAATCCATCTGGAGCCACGACAACGAAGTGCTTGAAGCCGCTACGGCGTTCTATCGCTCGCTGGAAGAAAAGCTCAAAACCACGAGTTACCCAGAATTGGTGGCGGTGTTGGCTGGCGACAAGGTGCCAGCAGGTTTGAGCGATGCCGAATTTGCTGCAGCGAAAGCGGCGCACACCGGTTATCAGCTTGGTACCGAGCTGCTCGACGTGCTGCCGTTTATCGCGGAAAAAACCGGCTTCTTCGATCTCAAGGTCAACGCCGATCTGTCGATCGATATCCCAGCCAAACTCAACGAGAAAGAACTGCAAGACAGAATGGCCAAGGTGCTGGTGCCACCGCCTGCCGCGAAGTCAGACGAACTGCTGG
>CAZBII010000038.1:0-32029 GCA_964491665.1 uncultured Moraxellaceae bacterium | reverse complement strand
TCCGTTTTAAAACAGTCATGATCGCGATGACGACAAGTACGCTTGCGCTGGCGATTTCGGGCATTTTCTTTTCGCTTTATGATTACCGACTGGCAAAAAACAAGACGGAAGAAGAGTTCACCGTTATTGCCAAGATACTGGCCGACCGCAGCACAGCGGTGCTGGAATTCGCCGACGAGGAACAGGCGCGGGAAAATCTCAATGCGCTGCAGGCTCGTACCAGCGTCATCCTGGGCTGCCTTTACAACGACCAGGACAAGCTGTTTGCATCCTTTGCGCGGCAGTCCTACGACCAGCTGGATTGTCCCGGCGAACTGATCAGCGCCAGCGAACAGACCAGCGATCAATACATGGTGATCACGCAGGACGTCACGCTCGACGAAGCGCGCATCGGCACGCTGTATTTGCTGGCGGATCTGGGCGATCTGCGCGAAACCATGTTCCTGCACCTGATCACCAGCCTGTTCATCATTGCATTCTCGCTGTTCATCACCTTTCTGCTGGCGGTGCGTCTGCAGGCCTTCGTCACCATTCCGATCCGGCGCCTGCAGGACACCGTTATCAAGATTCGCCAGTCGGACAACTATTCCCTGCGCGCCGAAAAAACCACGGAAGACGAACTCGGCGATCTGGTGGATGCGTTCAACGGCATGGTGGCGAAAATCGAACACGACAACATCGCGCTGCGTGAAAGTGAAGACCGTTTCCGCACGTTGACCACCTCCTCTCCCGTCGGCGTATTCCAGACCGATGCCGACGGCCAGTACATGTATGTGAACACGCGCTGGCGCGAAATTACCAATATCTATGACATTCATCTGACGCAGGAAGCCTGGGTAAAAAGCCTGCATCCGGAAGAGCGTTTCAATGTGCTGACCAAATGGAAGGAAGCCGTGGCCAACGGCGAGGAATTCCGGCTGGAGTATCGCCTGCTGCGCGACGACGGCACCGAAGTGAATGTGATCTGCCAGGCCAAGCCGCTGTATGACAGCGTTGGCGCCGTCATCGGTTATCTGGGCAGCATTTCCGATATTTCCGAACTGAAGTCCGTGCAGTCGCAGCTGGAGCAGCTGGCGCTGTACGACCCGCTCACCAAGCTGGCGAACCGTCACCTGTTCCGCAACCGGCTGGAAAAAGCCATCCGGAACTGTGGTCGCACCCAGTCGAAACTGGCGATCCTGTTTCTGGACATCGACCACTTCAAGAAAATCAACGACACCATGGGCCACGATCAGGGTGACGAACTGCTGCGTGCCATTGCACACCGGCTGCGTTTCTGCACACGTCCCGGTGACACCGTGGCGCGCATGGGCGGCGATGAATTCACGATTCTGGTGCCGGAAATCCAGCACACCAACGAAGCTGATGCCATCGCACGCAAGGTGCTGGATGTGCTGAAAGTGCCGATCCGTCTGACGGGGGTGGAAGTCATCATCACCACCAGTATTGGTATCACCATCGGGCTTGATGACGCGGACGATGCCAACACGCTGCTGAAAAATGCCGACCTGGCGATGTATCGCGCCAAGGCCCACGGCCGCGACAACTACCAGTTCTTCTCCAATGAAATGAACGTGGAACTGACCCGGCAACTGGCGCTGGAAGGCGAGCTGCGGCAGGCGCTGCAGCAGAATCAGTTCCAGCTGTATTTCCAGCCGCAGATCGATCTGCTGAACAACCGCCTCACCGGTTACGAAGCGCTGCTGCGCTGGGTGCATCCGCAGAAAGGTTTCATCCCGCCGGCAGAATTCATTCCGGTGGCGGAAGATTCCGGGTTGATCCTGCCACTGGGAGAATGGGTGCTGCGCACGGCCTGCGACCACATCCGGATTTTCCGCGAGCGTGGCTTGCTGCCTCCGGGCGGCCATATCGCAGTGAACCTCTCGCCGCGCCAGTTCCATGATCCCAACCTGCTGACGGTAATCCGCGATCTGCTGCACACCACGGGCATCCAGAGTCAGGAGCTGGAAATCGAGATCACCGAAAGTCTGCTGATGGAAAACGTCGAGAACACCATCACCACACTGAACGAGCTGAAGGATCTGGGCGTGATTCTTGCGATCGACGACTTCGGCACCGGCTATTCGTCGCTGAATTATCTGAAGCGTCTGCCGATTCACATCCTGAAAGTGGACCGCTCATTTGTCATGGACATTCCGCACGACAACGACGACATGGAAATTACTGCGGCGGTGATTGCGATGGCGCACAAGCTGGGTCTGAAAGTGGTGGCGGAAGGTGTGGAGCTGGCGGCACAGGCGGAGTTCCTGAAGGAAAACCGCTGCGACTATGTGCAGGGTTATTTCTATGGCAAGCCGATGCCGGTGTCGGCGCTTTACGAGAACATCAAGCATCTGAATCCGGGACACACCAATCATTGAAACAACCGGCGTGTCCCTGGTGATGCTTTAACGGGTTTACAACGACGTCAGCAGTTTGCGGACCCAGCTCTTGTCCTTGTCCTGCTCGCGTACCGTCATCATTTCCCCGATCAGATCCTGAATCGAAAACGCGACCTTGTCGCGCAGTTCAAACAGTGCATCCTCATCGTCTTCGCGGCCGGCATAAGGCGCGACATCAATTTCCTCGCCGATGGCAAAATAGAAACGCTCGGGACGCGGCAGTGATGTCGGCCCCAGGCCACGGGCAACCGGCATGATGATATCGCCGCCGCGCAGCAGACTGTCTTTCCCCAGCAGGCCCGCTTTCTTCATCAGCTTGCCGACGGGTGAGCGCAGGATGTCGTCGGCATCCAGCACGATGTCGTACATGTCATCCGGACCCACGGCGGCAAACGGCAGGATGTTGTAACCGTGCGCGATCGCCATGCTGCAGAACCCGGTGCGACGCTTCCAGGTCAGCTGGTACTGTTCGCCCTTGCGCTTGCTGACTTCGCGCGCGCCGCCGGGAAACACCATCACATGTTCGCCACGGCGCATCAGTTCGGCACAATTCTCGCGGGTGCCTTCGACACCACCCACCCGGTCCAGCATGGCGCGCCAGCCCGGAATGTCGTAATGGGCGTGATCCGCCAGCGTGCGGATGCGGATACCTTTGCGGCGGAACACTTCTGCAATCAGGAGCGGAACGTCCATCACGCCAAAGATGGTGTGGTTGCCCACCAGCAGGGTCGGTTTCGCCGGATCAATCCGGTCGAGGCCATAAAACTTCGGGCTGAAATAAAAACGCAGCGGCGCCGTGAAGCGCCAGAGTTGGTCAGCCGTTAACAGGTCTGTTTCAAACGGTCTGTGTTGGTAGCTCATGCTGTCCTCTGCTGTGCTGATTCCCTGGATGCGGAACTTCATGCCCGCACCGATCGATCACCAAAAGGGATGATCCATTCTGCCTGTTCCGACAGGCGTTGCCATTGGCAGCGGCGACAGGCCCATCCAATGTCCTGAGCCATAACCGCGCACCCTCAAAAGCAGGTGCCATAAAAAACCCGGCTTCGGCGGGCGCCCAAGCCGGGTTTTGAGAAGTGCGGTCCGGATTATTTCCAGCCAGTCACTTCTTTTACTGCCAGACCCAGCTCAGCCGGGTTGCGAACGGTTTTCACGCCAGCTGCTTCCAGTGCCGCGAACTTGTCAGCCGCAGTGCCTTTGCCGCCCGCGATGATCGCGCCAGCATGGCCCATGCGCTTGCCAGCCGGAGCAGTCACGCCCGCGATGTAGGACACCACCGGCTTGGTGACGTTCTTCTTGATGAACGCAGCCGCTTCTTCTTCAGCGGAACCGCCGATCTCGCCCACCATGATGATCGCTTCGGTCTGCGAATCGTTCTGCAGCAGTTCCAGCGCGTCGATGAAGGTAGTGCCAGGAATCGGGTCGCCGCCGATGCCGATACAGGTGCTCTGACCGAAGCCCAGCGCAGTAGTCTGGTTAACCGCTTCGTAAGTCAGGGTGCCGGAACGGGAAACGATGCCCACTTTGCCAGGCTTGTGGATGTGGCCAGGCATGATGCCGATCTTGCACTCGCCCGGAGTGATCACGCCAGGGCAGTTGGGGCCGATCAGACGCACGCCCTTGCGTACCACGTACTCTTTCACGTACAGCATGTCCAGAGCCGGAATGCCTTCGGTGATGCACACGATCAGGGGGATGCCAGCATCAGCGGCTTCCAGGATGGAGTCCTTGCAGAACGCAGCCGGAACGTAGATCACGGTGGCGTCAGCTCCGGTTTCTTTCACGGCTTCAGCAACAGTGTTGAAGACGGGCAGGTTCAGGTGCTTGGTGCCGCCCTTGCCCGGAGTCACGCCGCCAACCATTTTTGTGCCGTATTCGATCGCCTGGGTGCTGTGCAGGGTGCCCTGCGCACCAGTGAAGCCCTGGCAGATGACCTTGGTGTTCTTGTTGATTAAAACGCTCATTATTTGCCCCTCACTGCTGCAACCACTTTCTCGGCAGCATCGTTGAATCCGGTTGCTGCGATGATGTTCATTCCGCTTTCGGCCAGTTTCTTCGCGCCCAGTTCGGCGTTGTTGCCTTCCAGACGTACCACGACCGGCACTTTCACGCCGACTTCTGCCACCGCGCCCATGACGCCGTCAGCAATCAGGTCGCAACGCACGATACCGCCGAAGATGTTCACCAGAACCGCTTTCACGCTGTCATCGGACAGGATGATCTTGAACGCTTCGGTTACGCGCTCTTTGGTAGCGCCGCCGCCCACGTCCAGGAAGTTGGCAGGCTGGCCGCCTTTCAGCTTGATCAGGTCCATGGTGGCCATGGCCAGACCGGCGCCGTTCACCATGCAGCCGATGTTGCCTTCCAGTGCCACGTAGTTCAGATCCCACTCGGCAGCGCGACGCTCACGGTCGTCTTCCTGGGTCGGGTCGTACATGGCCTGCAGGTCCGGATGACGGTGCAGCGCGTTGCCATCGATCACAACCTTGGCGTCCAGACAGTGCAGGTTGCCTTCAGTGGTGATAACCAGCGGGTTAACTTCGATCATCGAAATGTCTTTCTCGATGAACATTTTCGCCAGTCCCAGGAAAATCTTGGTGAACTGCTTCACCTGCTCGGCGTTCAGGCCCAGCTGGAAGCCCAGGTCACGGCCCTGGTAAGGCTGTGCGCCTACCAGCGGGTCGATAGTGGCTTTCAGGATTTTTTCCGGCGTGTTGTGGGCAACGGTTTCGATTTCCACACCACCTTCGGTAGACGCCATGAACACCACGCGGCGGCTGGCACGATCCAGCACGGCGCCCAGGTACAGTTCCTTGGCGATATCGGTGCAGGATTCAACCAGAATGCGGCTGACCGGCTGACCTTTTGCATCGGTCTGGTAGGTCACCAGGTTGGTGCCCAGCAGACGCTTGGCGAATTCAGTGATCTCGTCCTTGGATTTAACCAGCTTGACGCCCCCTGCCTTGCCACGCCCCCCGGCATGCACCTGCGCCTTGACGACCCAGCGGCTACCGCCGATGACGTCGGCAGCCTGCGCCGCTTCACTGGGAGTGCTCGCCGCTACGCCCTTGGAAACCGGCAGGCCGTACTGTGCGAACAGTTGCTTGGCTTGATACTCATGTAAGTTCATTGGCTCACCATCGATCTGACTTTGTGTGGAAAACTCCACGTTGAAGAATGTCACCGCTCTTGTGGAACGGCGGCATATTCGCGTTACGGGACTAGGCGCTACCGTATAAAACCGACAGCAACACCGCATCTTGCAACCGCACCCAATACCAGACAGTCACTGTCCGGATTGAAAAAGCCAGATTGCAGTACCCCGCAATCCGGCTCGATTCGTTGAAACAGTCTTACTTCTTGCGCTTGCGCTTGGCGGAGTGAATGGCCTTGCCATCCACATCCAGACAGGCTTCATGGAACACTTCAGACAGGCCCGGATGCGCGAACACCATCATCTGCAGATCCTCGGTGCTGGCACCGAATTCCAGCGCGATCACCGCCTGCATGATGATTTCCGATGCCTGCGGTCCGACGATATGCACGCCCAGCACGCGATCGGTTTTCTCATCCGCGATCACTTTCACGAAACCTGTGGTCTCGTTGGCGGCCACGGCACGACCGTTCGCAGCGAAGGCAAAAGTGCCGACCTTGAACTCGTCACCGGCCGTCTTGGCCTGCTCTTCGGTCTTGCCAACCCAGGCCACTTCCGGATGGGTGTACACCACTGACGGAATGCAGTCGTAGTTCACGGCCGCGTGATGTCCGCCAATGATTTCGGCCACCATCACGCCTTCCTCGGTGGCTTTATGTGCCAGCGCCGGGCCACGCACGATGTCACCGATGGCATACACGCCCGGCACGTCGGTTGCGCAGTTGTCTTTAACAAAGATGAAGCCGCGCTCATCCAGGTTGACGCCGCTGTCGGTAGTGAACAGGTCAGCGGTATAGGGACGGCGACCCACCGCCACGATCAGCTTGTCCACCACGATTTTCTGCTCGCCATTGGCGTCAGTGAAATCGATGGTGACTTCGTTGTTGGCAACGGCAGTGCCGGTCACACGCGCCGACAGGCGGATGTCCAGCCCCTGCTTCTGCAGGTTCTTCAGCAGCTCCTTGCCCACCTGACGGTCGACCATCGGCAGGAAAGTATCCATCGCTTCCAGCACCACCACCTGCGAACCCAGACGGTTCCACACGCTGCCCAGTTCCAGACCGATGATGCCAGCGCCAATCACGCCCAGACGCTTCGGCGCCTCGGTAAATTCCAGCGCGCCGGCGTTATCCACAACAATGCCATCCACCAGCGGTGCCATCGGCAGCTTGATCGGCGCGGAACCGCTCGCCAGGATCACATTGTTCGCCTGCAGCACTTCGGTCGCGCCGTCGTGAGCGGTGAATTCCACCTGCTTGCCCGCCAGCAGCTTGCCGCGGCCCTGCAGCCAGGTCACGCCATTGGCCTTGAACAGCATCGCGACGCCATCGGTCTGCTTCTTCACGATGTCGTCCTTGCGCTTGATCATGTTGGCGGCATTCATCGACACGCTGCCGACTTCAATGCCGTGCACAGCGAAATCGTGCTTGGCCTCGTGATATTTCCAGGACGAATCCAGCAACGCCTTGGACGGAATGCAGCCCACATTGGCGCAGGTACCGCCCAGTGCCGGCTTGCCGTCCTTGTTGATGTACATATCGATACAGGCCACGTTCATGCCCAGATGCGCCGCCTTGATGGCCGCTGCATAGCCGCCGGGACCGCCGCCGATTACCACCACATCAAACGATTTTGCCATGTCAGTTTCCTATTCAGTATTCGTGTACCCAGAGTGCCGGGGGACTGGCTTGCGGATCACAGGGTTTCCGCGAGCCTTGCAGGTGGCACTCGGGCCACCCGCGGGTTTAGCACGGTAACAGCGGAATCAGAGTTCCAGCAGCAGACGCGCCGGATCTTCCACCAGTTCTTTCAGGTTCACCAGGAACTGCACTGCTTCCTTGCCATCGATCAGGCGGTGATCGTACGACAGCGCCAGATACATCATCGGCAGGATCACCACTTGGCCATTCACGGCCATCGGGCGCTCCTGAATCTTGTGCATGCCCAGAATCGCAGTCTGGGGCGGGTTCAGGATCGGCGTCGACCAGAGGGAGCCAAACACGCCACCATTGGAAATGGTGAAGGTGCCACCGGTCATGTCGTCGATGCCCAGCTTGCCGGCCTGGGCGCGCTGTCCGTAATCCACGATCTTGCTTTCGATCTCGGCAAAGCCCATGCGCTCGACATCGCGCAGCACCGGCACCACCAGACCACGATCGCTGGAAACCGCCACGCCGATATCGTAGTAGCCGTGGTAGACAATATCGTTACCATCGATGGACGCGTTCACCGAGGGGAATTTCTTCAGGGATTCAACCGCTGCACGCACGAAGAAGGACATGAAGCCCAGACGGCTGCCGTGCGCCTTCTCGAACGCATCCTTGTAGTTCTTGCGCATGTCCATGACCGGCTTCATGTTGACTTCGTTGAACGTGGTCAGCATGGCGGCGTTGTGCTGCGCGGCCACCAGACGCTCTGCCACGCGCGCGCGCAGACGGGTCATGGGCACGCGACGCTCTTCACGGTCACCGGCAACGAACGGTACTGCAGCCGCAGCCGGCTTGGCCGCTTCGGTCTTGACCTGGGGCTTGGCTTCAGCAGGAGCGCTGGCACCACCTTTCAGATGCGCCAGCACGTCTTCCTTGGTGATGCGGCCGTCCTTGCCGGTGCCCTTGATCTGGGCCGGGTCGAGGTTGTTTTCCGCAATCAGCTTGCGCACGGCCGGACCCCAGGTGTCTTCCACCTGAGCGCTGTCTGCCGCTTCGGACTTGGCAGCAACCGCTTCCGCAGCCTTGGCCGGAGCAGCGGCAACGGCCGCACCCGCCGGCGACAGGACCGCAATCACTTCCTGGCTCAGGACGGTATCGCCCTCGCCCTTCAGCACCTTGCTCAACACGCCATCATGGGGTGCCACCACTTCCAGCACCACCTTGTCGGTTTCGATATCGACCAGCAGCTCGTCACGGGCCACGGTGTCGCCAGGTTTCTTGTGCCAGGTTGCAACAGTGCCGTCAGCCACGGCTTCGGGGAACTGGGGAGCTTTGATTTCGGTGGTCATCTGTATTCCTTCTTTTCGCCTTGTTCGATACTGGACGTATTCTGTTTTTCGGGATGCTTAAAGCTGGAACGCCTGCTCAACCAGACGCGCCTGCTCCTCGGTATGCCGCGACATGTAACCCGCTGCCGGCGCAGCCGAACCATCACGGCCGGCGTAGCTCAGATACAGCGACGGGTTCTGCTTGTTCACCACATGACGCATGTGATGCTGGCTGCAGTACCAGGCACCCTGGTTCATCGGCTCTTCCTGACACCACACCACCGACTTCAGACCGGTGTACTGGCCCATCAGCTTGCTCAGCTCCTCTTCCGGGAACGGATACAGCTGCTCAATCCGGATGATCGCGGTGTCCTTGATGTCACGTTGCTCGCGGTACTCGAACAGGTCGTAATAAACCTTGCCGCTGCACAGGATGACCCGCTTGATGGACTTCGGATCATGCTCCCACTGATCACCCAGTACGACCTGGAAGTGGCCGTTGGACAGTTCATCCAGCGAGGATTTCGCCAGCTTGTGACGCAGCAGGCTCTTCGGCGACATCACGATCAGCGGCTTGCGCAGCGGACGGATCGCCTGACGGCGCAACATATGGAAAACCTGGGCGGGCGTAGACGGCACGCACACCTGCATGTTGTGCTCGGCGCACAGCTGCAGGAAACGCTCCAGGCGCGCAGACGAGTGTTCCGGACCCTGACCTTCATAGCCATGCGGCAGCAGCATGGTCAGACCGCACAGACGCATCCACTTGTGTTCGCCGGAGGAAATGAACTGGTCGATAACCACCTGCGCGCCATTGGCAAAATCGCCAAACTGCGCTTCCCAGATCACCAGACCTTTCGGCGAAGTGGTGGCATAACCGTATTCGAAACCCAGCACCGCCTCTTCCGACAGCAGCGAGTCATACAGCTCAAACTGGGTGCCTTCTGCGCACACGGTTTTCAGCGGCACATGGGTTCCGCGTTTCTTCTGGTTGTGCACCACGGCGTGACGGTGGGAGAAAGTTCCGCGCCCCACGTCCTGACCGGTGATGCGCACCGGATAGCCCTGCGCCAGCAGCGTGGCGTATGCCATGGTTTCCGCAAAGCCCCAGTCAATGGTCAGCGCGCCGGCGGCCATCTTGCGACGGTCTTCCCAGATTTTCTCCACCTGGCGCTGCAACACCAGCCCTTCCGGAATCTGGTCCATCTTGTGCGCCAGTTCCTGAATGAGCTTCACGTCCACGCTGGTATCGTGATACGGGTTGTAGGCGTGGCCAATGTAGGGAGTCCAATCCACGAACAGCGAAGTGTTGGGCTGTTTCACCAGCGACTTCACCACATGCTCGCCGTTATCCAGCGCGCGACGGTAATCCTCGATCATCGAGTCGTTTTCAGCCTGGGTAAGTACACCCTCGGCTACCAGACGCTCGGAATAGATTTCGCGTGGATTCTTTTTCTTGCGGATCACGGAATACATGATCGGCTGGGTGATGGCCGGCTCGTCTGCCTCGTTGTGGCCACGGGCGCGATAGCAGATCAGATCGATCACCACATCCTTCTTGAACTGCTGACGGAAATCGATGGCCATCTGGGTCACAAACAGCACCGCTTCCGGATCATCGCCATTCACGTGAAAGATCGGCGCCTGCACCATCTTCGCCACGTCGGTACAGTATTCGGTGGAACGGGAATCACGACGGTTGCTGGTGGTGAAACCCACCTGGTTGTTGATGATGATGTGCATGCTGCCGCCAGTGCGATAACCGCGGGTCTGCGACATCTGGAAGGTTTCCATCACAACACCCTGACCGGCAAACGCGGCATCACCGTGTACCAGCAGCGGCACAACCAGATCGCCCTTCTTGTCGCCACGACGATCCTGACGCGCCCGCACCGAGCCTTCCACCACCGGCGACACGATCTCCAGGTGGGACGGGTTGAACGCCAGCGCCAAGTGCAATTCACCGCCGGGCGTCATCACGTTGGACGAAAAACCCTGGTGATATTTCACGTCACCGGAGCCCATTTCATTCTGCTTTTTCTTGCCTTCGAATTCGCTGAACAGTTCGCCCGGATTCTTGCCCAGAATGTTGACCAGCATGTTGAGGCGGCCACGATGCGCCATGCCGATCACCAGTTCTTTCGCACCGTAACTGCCGGCACGCTGGATCATTTCGTCCACGCAGGGAATAAGGCTCTCGCCACCTTCCAGACCAAAGCGCTTGGTGCCGGGATACTTGGTGGCCAGCATTTTTTCCAGACCTTCCGCCGCAATCAGACGCTCCAGCAGATGGACTTTTACTTCGCGGCTGTAATTCGGATGCGAGCGCACGCTTTCCATGCGCTGCTGGATCCAGCGCTTTTCAGCGGTGTCGACAATGTGCATGTATTCAACGCCGATACTGGAGCAGTAAGTGCGCTCCAGCGCGTCAACGATTTCACGGAGGGTGGCTTCTTCCTTGCCGATAAAAACGTTACCGGTCTGGAAAGTGGTATCCAGATCGGCGGCAGACAAGCCATGATGAGTCAGTTCCAGATCAGGAACAGGATCGCGATCCATCAGACCCAGCGGGTCGAGATTGGCCTTCTGGTGGCCACGCACGCGATAACCGGTAATCAGCTGCAGAACCTTGACCTGCTTCTTCTCATGCTCGGAAGAAACACTGCTCACAACCAGCGGTTGGGCGCGATTCTTGTTTTTGGCGAGATAAAGGAAATGTTCACGAACAGTGGAATGGGGAATATCCTGTTCGGTGCCATTTACGCGGGGGAGTTTATCGAAGTGGTCGCGCCATTGCTCCGGCACCGAATTCGGGTCCTTGAGATAGGACTCGTATAACTCTTCGATATAGGCAGCATTCGCCCCGAACAAGTGGGACGTACTCCACTGCCGATACATCAAACCTTCATCCATTGCAGATCACCGTGTCGAATCGGGACACTATCTGCAAGACGCGAATCAGCAACAGACACGTTCAAACATGTTAGGATTGCGACAAGCCGGTTAGGCCAACAACGCTTCCAGATAGTTCGGTTTTACCGATAGCCCTTTGGTTATAAACAGACTCACAACCGCTTTTTGAGCGGGGGAGTAAACCAACAGTGCACGTCAGAACATTAGTTTTTGAGACGGCCCTGTCATTCCCAACATCAAGTGTAGCGTCTTTGAAAAACGCCGCCCAAAGGGAACATTTGGGCGGCAAGACCGCTGAATTATATAGATTTTCCCTTCACAAACAAGCCGTCAGGTACCCTGCGCCAGCAGCAGCGAACGAATGTGGCCGATCGCCTTGGTCGGGTTCAGACCTTTCGGGCAAACGCTCACACAGTTCATGATGCCGCGGCAACGGAACAGGCTGAACGGATCGTCCAGTGCCGACAGACGCTCCTGGGTCATGGTGTCACGGCTGTCCGCAATGAAGCGGTAGGCCTGCAACAGACCGGCCGGACCGATGAACTTGTCCGGGTTCCACCAGAACGACGGACAGGAAGTCGAGCAGCAGGCGCACAGAATACACTCGTACAGGCCGTCCAGCTTGTCGCGATCCACCGGCAACTGCAGACGCTCGATCGCCGGCGCCGGGGTGTTGTTCACCACATAAGGCTTGATCTTCTCGTACTGGTTGTAGAACAGGGTCATATCCACAACCAGATCACGAATGACTGGCAGACCTGGCAGCGGGCGCAGGATCAGCTTGCCCTTGCCTTTGGTCGCCTGGGAAACAGGCGTAATACAGGCCAGACCGTTCTTGCCATTGATATTCATGCCGTCGGAACCACACACGCCTTCACGGCAGGAGCGGCGATACGCAAGCGAGTCGTCCTGCTCCTTCACCAGTGCCAGCACATCCAGCACCATCAGATCCTTGCCACCAGTATCGACCTGGTAATCCTTCATGTAAGGTTCAGCGTCGGTATCCGGGTTGTAGCGATAAATACTAACCTGCAACATGTCGAATCACCTTAATATGTTCTGACTTTGGGCTTGAAGGTCGGAACCTGCTTGGGAGCAAAGTTGACTTCACGCTTGCCGACGCGTTTTTCGGTCGGGAAATAGATGGAGTGCACCAGCCAGTTTTCGTCATCACGATCCGGGAAGTCGTAACGGCAGTGGGCGCCACGGCTTTCCTTGCGAGCCTCGGCCGCAATCGCAGTTGCTTCCGCCACTTCCAGCAGGTTGTCCAGCTCCAGCGCCTCGATGCGGGCAGTGTTGTAGGACTTGCTCTTGTCGGTCAGATGGGACTTGCCAATACGATCACGCAGTTCGGCCAGCTTCTTAACGCCCTGCTGCATCAGGTCGCCCTTGCGGAACACACCGAAATTGTTCTGCATGTTGGTCTGCAGCTCTTTGCGCAGCGACGCAACACTTTCTCCGGACTTGGAGTTGTCCAGACGATTGATACGGCCAAACGCGCGCTCCATATCCGACTCACTGGAATCGCGATGCTCAATGCCTTCCTTCAGTGCCTTCTCAATGAAGATACCGGCTGCACGACCGAACACTACCAGATCCAGCAGCGAATTGCCGCCCAGGCGGTTAGCGCCATGCACCGATACGCAAGCCACTTCGCCCACGGCATACAGACCCGGAATGATCTTGTCATTGCCCGCTGCGTCCTGGGTAATGGCCTGACCATTGATGTTGGTGGGAATGCCACCCATCATGTAATGGCAGGTCGGGACGACCGGAATCGGCTCTTTCACCGGATCGGCGTGAGCAAAGGTAATCGACAGCTCGCAAATGCCGGGCAGACGCTTGTGCAGTACTTCCTCGCCCAGATGATCCAGCTTCAGGTAAACGTGGTCGCCTTCCGGACCGCAGCCGCGACCGTCCAAGATTTCCTGCATCATGGAACGAGCAACGACGTCACGACCCGCAAGGTCTTTCGCGTTGGGAGCATAACGCTCCATGAAACGCTCGCCGTTCTTGTTGACCAGATAGCCGCCCTCGCCCCGGCAACCCTCGGTTACCAGAACACCGGCGCCGGCAATACCGGTCGGGTGGAACTGCCACATTTCGATGTCCTGCACCGGGAAGCCCGCGCGCAACGCCATGCCCACACCGTCGCCGGAGTTGATCAGCGCATTGGTGGTGGAAGAATAGATACGGCCCGCGCCACCGGTAGCAAACACGGTTGCCTTGGACTTGAAGTAAACTGCCTCGCCTGTTTCGATGCAGATCGCCACAACACCGGTTACAGCGCCATCCTGGTTGGTGACCAGATCAGCTGCATACCATTCGTTATAGAAGTTGGTGTTGAAACGGACGTTCTGCTGGTAAAGAGTGTGCAGCAGCGCATGGCCGGTACGGTCAGCAGCGGCGCAGGTGCGTGCAGCCTGACCACCCTCGCCGTAATTCTTGGACTGACCACCGAAGGGACGCTGATAGATACGACCTTCATCGGTACGGGAGAACGGCAAGCCCATGTGTTCCAGCTCGAACACCACCTGGGGGCCAACGCTGCACATATATTCGATTGCATCCTGGTCACCGATATAGTCCGACCCCTTGACGGTGTCGTACATGTGCCAGCGCCAGTCGTCATTCGGATCCGCACTGGCTATCGCACAGGTAATGCCGCCCTGCGCAGACACAGTATGGGAACGGGTGGGAAACACTTTGGAAATCAGAGCGGTTTTCTGACCGGACTGGGCCAGCTGCAGGGCGGCACGCATACCGGCACCACCACCACCAACGATCACCGCATCAAACGTCAAGGTACGAATGTTCGCCATGTCTTAAATTCCCCACAGGATCTGGACACCCCAGATCACATAAACAATAGTCACCAGAACAAAACCGGCCTGGAACGCGATCCGCAGGAAGGTGCCGGCATTGCCCAGCTGGCGGGTAGTAATATAGTCAGTGGAAACCGTCCACAGACCAACCCAGGCATGCGCCGCCATCGAAAACAGCGCCAGCAGGGTAAAAATGCGCATGTAGGTGCTGGTCATGTAGGCGTGCCACTGGGCATAGGTCAGATCCGGCGTCGACACCAGAAAGCCCATCAGGCAAAGAAAATAAACACCCAGAACAACCGCAGAAGCGCGCTGAATGACCCAGTCGTAAAGACCGTTTTTACCGAAGCTAGTGACGCTGGTTACCATATCCACACCCCTGCCAGAAGAATCAGCGCAGCCGAAACAACCAGAACGATGGTTGCCAGCACTTTTGCGCCTTCAAGCGTTTCGAAATAGCCAAGATCCATCAACAGGTGACGCACACCCGCTACGAAGTGATAAATGAAACCCGCGAGAATCGCCCACAGAACCAGCTTGGGAACCACACCATCCAGGCACTCTTTCAGAGCATTGAAAGACTCTTCGCTCTCAAGAGACGCACCCAGACCCCAGATCAGGAATGCAAGACCGATGAAGATGGCGACACCCGAGATACGGTGCAGAATTGAAGCATACGCAGGCAATGGCAACTTGATAGTGGAAATATCAAGGTTTACAGGTCGTTGACTTTTCACGGCATTAACCACTGTAACAGAGGCCCCGGACGGAGCGTTGAAGGAAGCTGATACAAGTGAATAGGTGACTATTATATTAGGCAGGCATTCGCGGTTGCCTAAATATCATCCCCTCCTCTCATTCGGGGCGGAAGTATAGTCCCATCACATTTGAAATACAAATGACTCATAACGCGTAAATATTGATTTACAAGCAGTTATGACCGTTTTCGGGCATGACGTCATTCGCGTGCACTATAATGGAAATCTAGCGGTGGAATGCGGTCCGGACGGGCGGTATTTGGGTTCTCCTCCCTGAAATAATTTGACAAACATTCAGCGAGTGATTAGTTTTGGCCCCCACTTTGGCTTGAACAACAAGCACTTGAGCCAAAGCATCTGAAACAGATGAACAGCCGGCCCACGCACACGGTGCCAAGCCTGACTATTTAGGCTCATTTTCAATGATCGGGCAGACAATCCCACAACTCGTCACACCCGCATGATTTGCGGGATCAAGGCGCAAAAATTGCTTTGAATGTCTACCCACGAGCACAGGAGAGTATTATGACTGAGAAATCTGCTCAGTTAACCCTAGGTCAAAAAACGCTGGATCTGCCCATCTTCTCCGGAACCATCGGCCCCGACGTCATCGACGTCAGCAAACTGACCGCCAACGGCGTGTTCACCTACGATCCGGGGTTTGTTTCTACCGCTTCATGCGAATCCAAGATTACCTATATTGATGGCGATCAGGGTGTTCTCCTGCACCGCGGCTATCCCATCGAGCAGCTGGCGGAGCGTTCCGATTATCTGGAAACCTGCTACCTGCTGCTGTACGGGGAACTGCCCAACAAGGAACAGAAAACCAAGTTCGAAAGCACCATTCGCAATCACACGATGGTTCACGAACAGCTCCGCAGCTTCTTCCAGGGCTTCCGTCGCGATGCACACCCGATGGCTATCATGTGTGGCGTGGTGGGTGCACTTTCCGCGTTCTATCACGACTCGCTGGAAATCTCCAACGAGCGTCATCGTGAAGTTGCCGCGTTCCGCCTGATTGCAAAAATTCCGACCCTGGCGGCCATGTGCTACAAGTACTCCCTCGGCCAGCCCTTCATGTATCCCCGCAACGATCTGAACTACGCAGAAAACTTCCTGCACATGATGTTTGCGGTGCCCTGCTCGGATTACGAAGTGAATCCGGTACTGGCCAAAGCCATGGACAAGATCTTCATCCTGCATGCAGATCATGAGCAGAATGCTTCTACGTCCACTGTGCGTCTGGCCGGTTCTTCCGGTGCCAACCCGTTCGCCTGCATCGCAGCCGGCATTGCCGCGCTGTGGGGACCTGCACACGGCGGCGCGAACGAAGCCGTACTGAACATGCTCGACCAGATCGGCGATGTATCCAACGTCGAGAAGTTCATTGCCCGCGCCAAGGACAAGAACGATTCTTTCAAACTGATGGGCTTCGGCCACCGCGTGTACAAGAACTTCGATCCGCGCGCAAAAGTGATGAAGGAAACCTGCGACGAAGTGCTGGGTGCACTCGGCATCAACGACCCGCAGCTGGAACTGGCCATGAAGCTGGAAGAAATCGCCCGCTCCGACAGCTACTTTATCGAGAAGAAGCTGTATCCGAACGTGGACTTCTACTCCGGCATCATCCTGAAAGCGATCGGCATTCCGACCAGCATGTTCACTGTGATTTTCGCACTGGCACGGACTGTTGGCTGGGTTGCGCACTGGAACGAGATGATCAGCGGCTCCTACCGCATCGGTCGTCCGCGCCAGCTGTACACCGGCTCGCCCAAGCGGGACTATGTTCCCATCAGCAAGCGCTGATCGAAGAAAAAGGCTGCTCCGGCAGCCTTTTTCATTTCTGACGCACGAGAAAATCCAACGTTGGAGTCCTGCGAGGCAATCAACATGAAAATTGCATTCATCGGATTGGGTGTCATGGGTTTTCCCATGGCCGGCCACCTGAAAAACGCCGGACACTCCGTGACTGTCTTTAATCGCAGCCGCGAAAAGGCAGACAAATGGGCTGTCCAGCATGAGTCTGCGCTCGTTGCCAGCTCGCCTGCTGCTGCGGCGCGCGATGCGGAGCTTGTCATCACCTGCGTCGGCAACGACGACGATCTGCGCGAGGTGATTCTGGGACCGGAAGGTGTTATTGCGACTTTGCCAGCGGGTGGAATCTTGATTGATCACACCACCGCGTCCGCCAAAATTGCGCGCGAACTGAATCAGAGGCTGGCGGAAAAAGCATTGGGTTTCATCGATGCGCCGGTATCGGGTGGACAGCAAGGCGCCATCAGCGGCCAGCTGTCCATCATGTGCGGCGGTGATCCAGCGGTGTTTGAAAAAGTACTACCGGTTATTTCGGTTTACGCCCGCCAGGCCATGCTGCTGGGGCCCGTCGGCAGCGGTCAGCTCACCAAGATGGTGAATCAGATCTGCATCGCCGGACTGATTCAGGGACTCGCGGAAGGCGTGCAGTTCGCACTGAACGCTGGCCTGGATGCAGAAGCCGTGTTTGATGTCATTTCCAAAGGCGCCGCGCAGTCCTGGCAGATGGTGAATCGCCACAAGACGATGATTGAAGGACAGTTTGAACACGGATTCGCGGTGGACTGGATGCGCAAGGATCTGGCGATCTGTATGGAGGAAGCGCGTCTGAATGGCTCGCACCTGCCAGTGGCTGCGCTGGTGGATCAGTTTTACTCCGAAGTGCAGGCCATGGGTGGCGGACGCTGGGACACCTCCAGCCTGCTCAAGCGTCTTGAAAAGAAACCCGCCCGCTGAGAAAGGTTACGGCGGTGTGAAAATCGAAGTGTAACGTGCCGGCGTCTGCATGCGAACAGTCGCGATTGCCGACACATTCACTCCCGGAGCAGCTCCACCAACGTTGTCGTATTCCGATGCAAACAGCGGCACGTTCATGAATGGGACGTAACTGTTGAAACGATACGTCACCCGGATGCGCAAGAGATTCGCATCCTGAATGCTGGTGCCATCACAATCGTCCGTCACCGGGCGATACTGCAGGCCAAAGTTGGGTATCTCGCAGATCGCAGGCACGACACAGCCAGACGTATTCGCGGGCCGGATGCCGCAATCCTGGAACATGGGCACTGTTGGGTTCAAAACCTGAATGGAAAAATCGCCAACCGTGGGGACGTTGGGCCCGATCTGCGACGGCGTCATGCGACGGGCCAGCTCGCTGAGCATTGCCGTTTCATTGATACTCGTCACCGACCCAACCCGGGCCGCCATCAACGCCGCATATTCCAGATTGGCCTTGGCCTGATACACCAACCCAAGATGCACGATACCCAATCCAATCATCAGCAGGATCGGGAAGATGATGACGGTTTCCATCATGGAAACGCCGGCTTGTGACTTTCTCGTTCTTATGGGTGTCATATAGTGAACCTGTTGTCAGGCCATCAACGCCAGAATGACGGACTTGTCGTCCTGCCCTCCCCGGCGCTCGCTTTCGGCTACCAGTGCGCGCGCTTTTTCAGCGAGAGAGTGCTGGGGAGATGAGGCAATCTCGCGAATCGTATCCTGGTCGAGCAAATCGGAAATGCCATCGGTCATCAGCAACAGAAGGTCACCCGGCATGCACTCGTGATGCGAGATTTCCACCTGCAATGCGGGCTTGATGCCGACCGCGTTGGTAACCACCTGCTTCATCACATTGGGCGCTTTCTGGATCTGCTTCGTGTGATCCCTTGTCAGCTGCTCAATGCTGTTGTCCCGCACGCGATAGATGCGACTGTCGCCCACGTTGAAACAGCTGACACGTGAACCTGATCGCCAGCCAACCACCACAGTCGACGCCATGCCCTTGCGATCCATGGTCTGGGCTGACTGGTAAATGAATTCGTTGGCCTTGAGGATCGAGTCCACAACCGCTTCCTGCGAAACCTCGCGATCACGGAACTGCTCGTACAGCGTATTCACAACCGCGCGCGATGCAAAATCACCGGACGGCCCGCCGCCCACGCCGTCAGCCACAACAAGAAGTCCACGACCGGGAAGCGACAGGCACGCATCTTCATTGGCGTCCGACTTCGTGCCTTTCTGACTGAAGGTGACTGTCTGCATGTCTATTTTTTCAACGCTCCCGCAATCTTGTCCAGCGAAGCGGATTTTCCATCAGGCTTGCCATTGCTGTTGAACTTGTCGATGTCACCGAGCAGCTCGGTCACATTCGACAGATCCTGTCCCTTGCCTGCCAGGGCAGCGTAATACTTGTAGTGATTTTCTGCCTGCATCAAGCGGATGGAAGCAAGATTGTAATGCGCCTTGCTATTGCGAGGATTGGCCTTGATGGCCCGCTCGAAATATTCGGCAGAGGCGTCATATTTGGCCTGCTTGAACGACAGCGTGCCCAGCCGGTAAAGCGCGTTCTCTTCCTCCGGCTTCACTTCCAGCATGGACTTGAACTCCACCTCGGCCTGCTCCAGCTTGCCTTCCTGGTAAAACCGCTCGCCGGCCTCGTAATGCTGCTTGAGCAGTGCCAGTTTCTGACGCGCTTCCTTCTCTTCTGCAAGCTCATCTTCCAGGCTGTTGTAGCCGAAAGACGAACATCCGGCGGACAGCAGGATCAGCAACAAAAGACCCAGCCGCAGCATCATGCGCCCCACTTCTCATACCATGCCAGTTTGGCGCTGGCCTTGGTGTTGTATTCGGTGCCCGGCGGCAGCAGCTCGGTCACTTCCTGCCACAGGCTTCTGGCCTTGCTGGTGTTGACATATTCCAGCCGCAACGCCTGCCGATAGAGCTGCATGGCCTTGTTGTTGGCGTTGTCGATAGCCACCTTTGCAGCCACGCTGTCGCCCAGCTCCAGCGCCTTCTGCCAGTTGCGGTACGCCGCATGATGATCGCCCTTGCGGGAAGCGTCATTGCCCAGCGACACGTACTCGTCGACTACCCGGGTTGAAATCGAGCGGGTGTAGGAGCTCTTCTTGCCGGCAAACAGTGAGGATTCCTTGTTCATGAAAGAGGTCCACTGCTGGAATGCCCCTTCCTTGTCGCCGCGACTGAAGGCAGCCTGGCCACTGTTGTACTGGTTGTACAACGCCGAGTAATTGCTGAAGGTATTGCGGATTTCCTTGCGGACAGGCTCACTGATGCGGGTGTCATCCATAAGCGGCTTAAGGGTATTCATGGCCGCCTCGGCCTGCCCCTGGAAGTAGAGGGAATCCGCGGTGGAGAGCGCTTCCTGAGCCTTGCGGGTTACGTCACCCTGCGGCGCAACCTTGGGAACTTCTGTTTTGGCAACGACAGGCTTCGCCACTGCGGGCTTGGCTGCCGCCGGCTTCGGCGCGGGTTGTGTCTTGGCTGCAACGGGCTTTGGCGCAACTGCGACGGCTTTGGGTGCCGGAGTTTCCTCAACAGCGGCCACAGCAGGCTCGTCCAGTGATACCGATACATCCATTTCCGGTGCGGCAGACTGGGCTGGTGCCGCAATGCTGGGCGGAGGTGCAATTGAGGGTGGCGGTGCCACGCCGTCATCAACGGCCTGGGCAACAGCGGGAGCAGGCGCAGCAGAAGCAGGTGTTGCAGGTTCAGGCGATGCAGGCGCTGGCGCAGGTGTCGGTGCGGACGCTGCTGGCGCACCGGTTGCCGCCACACCCGGACCTTCCACAATCCGGCCGGCGGCGCCGCGCTGGAGGAAATACTGATATCCTGCGAACGCAACCAATCCCAGTGTTGCCACCATCATGATGCTGGTAAGCGCTTTCCTGCCGGGACTGGGTCCAAAAGTAGTGTCCGCCACTTCGGCGCTTGCCGCTGCTTTCTTGCCGAACAATCCTTTCTTGGGCTTGCTTTTATCGCTGGTGTCAGCAGGAGCGCCTGCAGCACCACCGCCAGAGCGGAATGTCAGCGACACATCGCCCAGCTTGATGACATCGTTTTCTTCCAGAATGACGCGGGCGACCTTGTAGCCGTTCACCTTGAGACCATTCAGGCTTTCCAGATCGTTCACGACAAAACGGCCTGACTGGAAAATGATTTCCGCATGACGACGCGAGACACCCTTGCCCTGCATCACCAGATCACACTCGGAACCGCGCCCCATCACGAATGGGAACGTGGTAATCGGATAGGACTCACCCTGCTCGCCAATCAGCGAGGCAATGGCATTTTCACCATCGACATCGGCGTAGACTTCGGTACGATCGGAATCCCAGTTCTCCTCGTTTACCGGCGCCACCGCTGCGCCAGACACGAGTCCGTGCTTCTTCAGATCCAGCACGGGAGTGGATTCAACAATAAAATCTTCTGCGCCATCTTTCATCGGATTTTCCTATGTCCGCACTGGTCCGGACTTGCCTGCTATTCTTGTCGGTATTGTTGTTTTTTCTATAGCCCGTTATCAGGTCATTTAATCAAAAATCAAATAGTCGTCCAAGTTAATTCCTGTTCGTATCCGGTTACCTTGTGCAAGCTCCAAAACCTTGTGGGTGCCGCGCGGCGCGCTCCTAATACGGTTTGGAATCACGTCGTCGGCATGGCCCAGGACCTTGTTTTCCCGATCAAGAAAAATAACGTCAATCGCGAAGCGCATGCCAAATGTATGGATGCTGGCACAGGGAACCAGAAGCAGGCCTTCGGTATCGGGCAGCGACTTGCGGGACAGCAGTCCCACCAGGCGTCCGAAAAAGCCATCGGCCACCTGCACCTTGAGACGGGTATTGTGGAGCGAAGCCTGGCCGCGCCGGATTTTAAGATTCACCAGTCCGTCAGCAGACATCAGGATACCAGCAGCCTGAGAAGGAACTCGGGCAGCATGTTACCTTCCGCCAGTTTCACCACCATGATGAAGCCGACGAGCATGAACACGATGGGGAAGAGGAAAAGCATCATGGGCAGCAACATTTTCACCGGCGCCTTGTTGGCCATCGCTTCTGCTTCATTGAAACGCTCGGCGCGCCGCTGCTCGGCCTGCACGGTCAGTACATCCACGATCTCGCCGCCGGTTTCCTCGGCCTGATTGATTGCAGCCACGAAGTTGTGCACCGAGTTGATATCCATACGCGCCGCCAGATCCAGCAGCGCATCACGCCGGATCTTGCCCGCGCGGATTTCCCGCAGCAGCTTGCCGAATTCGTCTTTCACCGGACCATCCGGCAAACTGGCAATGGCCTGTCCCAGCGACGTGGAATAGTTCAGACCGGCCTTCATCGACAGCACCAGCAGATCCAGCAGGAACGGAAACTCCTTTGCCACCCGACGCCGGCGATAGGCAATCCGGTCGCGCAGCCAGATATCGGGATAGAGAAAACCGAGGGGCGGCAACAACACCAGAAACGCGCGAATTTCAGGGCCAAACTGGTTGCCGGAGTGATAAAGCAGGAAAGACATCAGGCCCGCAAACAACATGCAGACAAATTTCAGTGTCTGGAATTCTTCCGCCATGATGGCGTAGTTCACGCCGCCAGCACTGAGGCGGGACTGGATGCGCTGATAGGACTGGTCTGACAAAGCCCGACGCACTTCGCTGGCAAAAAGACGCACAATCGGCTTGAACAGTTTATAGATGAGCGGCGGCGGATCGCGCCACTCCTCATTTTCCCTGGGACGGGTGCGCATGAAGAGCAGCGCCAGCGAAAATGCACCGAACGCCGCGCCCATGGCCATCAGCAATGCGGGTAGATTGGCTTGCACAACCGCCAGCACGCCACCCATGTCAGATGTCCACCGTAACGATTTTCTTGATCATCAGATAGGCCATCGCCGCCATTGCAATCATGACGCCCAGCCAGATCAGCCCCAGACGACTGGTAAACAGCATGCTCATGGCGGCGGGTTCGATCTTGTAAAAAACATATCCGATGAAAACCGGGAACAACGTCGCCATGGTGCCCTGCGCCTTGCCCATTGACGTCAGCGCGCGGATCTTGCCTTCAACCTTCGCCTTTTCCCGCAAGGTACTGGCCAGCGTCTCCAGCGTATCTGCGAGGTTACCCCCCACCGCGCGGGAAATCTTGATCGCCGAGTTCATCAGAATGATTTCCTGACGGTCGATGCGCTTGGCCATCTGGTCCAGCGAATCATTCAGATCCGTGCCTACCCGGTATTCCACCAGCACCTGAGCGAACTCCTGGGCCAGCGGATCAGGCTGGTTCTTCACCACCTGCTGGATGGTTTTGACCAGGTTAAGGCCCGACCGGAGTGCGGACGACATGGATGACAGCCCGTCCGGCAGCTGCTGGACAAACTTGTCCGAGCGCTTGTTTTTCATGATCCGCAAAATGTACGTCGGCGCGATCAGGATAATTGCAACAACCGTCAGGGACACAAACAGATTGCCGAGAATGTAAAAGAGCGGCCCGACCAGCAGCGCAGCAATTACGGTTGCGGTAAAGACCTGCGCCGGGTCCGTCATCACAACCACGTCGCGCAACCCCTTGTCGACCTGCGTATAGAAACTTTTCTTGTAGAAAGCAAAAGCCTGCTGGCCGATCTTCACCAGCACGAACACGATGCAAAAGGCGGCAATGGAAAACGTCACGAAAATCAGGGGCTGGGCATTATCCTGCGCCCACTGGATGACGGGAGCGACATTCAGTTCCATGAGGCATTCAGCTCCTGCAATCCATCAGCAGCCTTGAACAGTGAGAAGTCCACTTCCACACCCTGCTCATGAGCCTCACGCAAGAAGCGCGGGATGTAGCCCGTCGCCCTGAATTCCCCCATGATCTTGCCTTTGTTGTCATAACCTTTGCGGACGAATTCGAAAATCGGCTGCAGCGAAATCTTTTCGCCGTCAAAACCGGACACTTCCATGATATGGGTGATCTTCCGGGTTCCATCAGCAAGACGGCTTTGCTGCACCAGAATATCCACCGCCGACGCAATCTGCTCGCGGATCGCCCGTGACGGCAGATCCACTCCCGCCATCATCACCATGACTTCCAGACGGCCAAGAAAATCCGACGGCGAGTTGGCGTGACCGGTGGTAAGCGAACCATCGTGTCCGGTGTTCATCGCCTGCAGCATGTCCAGCGCTTCACCACCGCGACACTCACCCACCACTATACGGTCCGGCCGCATCCGCAGTGCGTTGATCACGAGATCCCGAATGGTGATTTTGCCCTTGCCTTCCGCGTTGGCCGGCCGGCTTTCCAGCGATACCACGTGCGGCTGGTTCAGCTTGAGTTCCGCAGCATCCTCGATGGTGACGATACGATCCTCTTCGCCGATGAAGTTCGACAGAATGTTGAGCAGCGTGGTTTTACCGGAACCGGTACCGCCGGAAATAACGATGTTCTTCTTCAGCTCGACCGTGCGCTTCAGGAATAGCGCCATCTCCTGCGAGATCGAGCCGAACTTTACAAGGTCACTCATGAAGAGCGTTTTCTTGGCAAATTTACGGATGGTGATGGTGGGGCCGTTCAGTGCCAGCGGAGGAATAATCGCGTTCACACGGGAGCCGTCCAGCAAACGCGCATCCACCATCGGGGAGCTTTCATCGATACGGCGGCCAAGCGGCGCGACAATCCGATCAATAATCGCCAGCAGGGACTGTGTGCTGGTAAAACGGCTTTCAGAAAGGGTCAGCTTGCCGTTCTTTTCAACATAAATCTGGTCGGGACCATTGACCATCACTTCGGTAACAGCATCGTCCGCCAGCAACGGCTCCAATGCGCCCAAGCCCACCGCTTCGGCCACGATCTGACGCTGCAGCTCCGCGCGCGTGACGCCATCGGGAATGAAATCAACATGGTCCCGAATGATTTCGGCAGTCGCCTTCTCGGCTTCCACCCGCAATTCGTGAGCATCCATTTCCTGCAGGTTGGCACGCTTGCGCAGATCCAGATATTCCAGAATCAGCGAATGTACCTTGCGCTTGAGCGCGATGAGCGCCTCACTTTCCTGCTGAACGTGCGACTTCTGCGCGCGGCGCTCAACGCCATCCAGTACGGCGAGCGAAGCTCCGGGCGCTTCCAGAACAACCAGCCGCAACTCACCAAAATTGACCACATCGCTGGTGTCGAGCTGGAGTTCCGCAGTCAGACGCTTGCCCTTGACCCAGGTACCGTTAGTACTGCCAACATCAGTCAGAATGACCGTCTTCGCCGTAACATCGAGACGCGCATGTACCCGCGAAACGTGATTGTCGTTAAGAATAACGTCGCACTTGTCGCCCTTGCCCAAGGTATAGGCGCCGGGCCCGAACTCAAACAAGGTGCGATTTTCGTGCTTGTCGACTACCTCAAATTTCAGCATGGCGGCACGTCTCCAGCATCATCAGTCAAAAATGCTGAATTTCATGTCCTCTTTGGCTTCCCCGGACAACTGCTTGGAATAATCCAGCATGTCCTTGTTGCGCTTGCTGTCTGGATCGACCATGTAGGGCGTTACGAAAATGACCAGCTCGGTCGATTTCTCCTGGAAATCACGGGATTTGAAAAGTTCACCCAGAATCGGGATGGAACCCAGCCCCGGCACCTTGCCGACCGACTTGCTGTCCTCGGCCTGCAACATACCGGAAATCACCATGGTCTGACCTGCCTGCACGTTCATTTCCATGTTGGTCTTGCGGGAAGTAAAACCCGGAATACCCAGCACTTCGACGCTATTGTCGACAGCGCTCACTTCCACGTTGATCTTGGTTGCGATGAACCCATCCGGATCAGCAACCGGCGAAAAATCCAGGATGACACCAACCTGCTTGAATTCAACCGTCAGCTCACCATCGCCACCACGCACGGGAATGGGAATTTCACCGCCCGCCAGGAATTCCGCCTTCGATCCACTCTTGGTCACCAGTTTTGGCTGGGCCAGCACACGGGCAACGCCTTTGGATTGCAGAAGATTTATAGTGGAACCGATTTCAGTGGCGGGCGACGGCGGATTGGAGCCTTCGATATAGCCAAACCCGAAGAAGGATGACACCTTATCGAAGTCAGTGACGCCATGAAATGCACCAGCTCCCTCAAAAAACGGGCCGGTGGTGCTGCCTTCCCAGGCAATACCGACATCCATCAGGTCGTCGCGACGCACTTCCACCACCTGCACATCGAGCAGGATCATGGCCTGCAAACTGACCTTGGGTGTCACCACATTGAAAACGATGGTGCCGGATTTCAGCTCTTTCTCCATCTTCTTTTTCATGTCTTCAATGATCGGAATGTCCTGCTCCCGCAGTATCCGCCCCTCAATGAAAACAACACCGTTTTCCTCACGCGCATTCACGCCTTCCACATCCGCCAATACAATATTGGCGACTTCCAGCAGCTGCACCCAGGAATTGTCGGTGACTTTCAGAAGGAAACGTTTTTGCGAGCCTGAAGATGTCCAGATGCGAAGATCGGTAACGCCAGCCTTCAGACCTGTCAGCAGGATTTCATCCGGACCGGTCGCCTGGGCATTCGCGATATCGGGATGACCTATCGACACCCGGGTCACTCCCGGATACGGCATCAATCGCGTCTGGCCCTGAATGATATTCACCGTGCTGTCGTACTCTTCCTCGGCCTGCACAGAAGAAATGCACGCGAAACACCCCATCAGCACCGACATGAACAGTGCCAGGACTCTTCCATAGAAAAATGGTCTCATACAGCGGGATTCCTGATCTTCTTATTATTAAAAAAGGTTTGATGGATGCGCTCGCGTTCTACGAGCGCTTGCCGCCCTTGATCAACTCAAAGCCCCATTCATTTTTGGCGGGTGGCGGTGGCGGTTCTGGCTTGGCCTCTTGCGGGATGTCAACCAGATTGTCGATGGTAACATAATCATTGAAACGGTCATTCTCATCTTCGGGCTTGCGCAGCAACACTGTGATGTCGCCCACGGTCTGGGCATGAATCAGACGCGTGGCAATCAGTGGAGTAACGCCCAGTGTAATCTCACCCGCAGCACGCTGCTTCTTGCCCTGCTCCGGTACCCCATCATCCAGATCCGCGCCCAACGCCAGCACGCGCAGCGCCTGCGCAAGAGGAACTGTTCGCTTTTGATCGCCATCCTTTAGCGTGATCATCAGATCAATTTCATCGCCAGGATTGAGGAAACCCGAAAGCGTATCCAGTTCGCTGACCGGAATGGTAATGGCACGCTCACCCTCCTTCAGCAGGCTCGACAACCCTGCCACTTTTACATGGCTCACACTGATAGCCAGAATCGGATCACCCTGGCGCACGGGATTGATAATCTGACGTCCTTCTATGGTACTGAACCGGTTTGGATCCAGCGCATTGGCTGGAACGTAGGATTTCGGAATCTGCCGGATGGAAGCGTTAGCCGTTGACACCACATCTCCCACCTTCAGATCAACGCTCGCCACCACCACAGGAACCGCCTGACGCTCGGCATTGAAACTGGTCTTGTAGGTCACGATTTCCTTGTTGATGTAATTCTTGGAAAGGTACCAGCCTGTCCCCCCGGCAACCAAGGCACAAACCAGAAGAATGATGCTTGTCTTGTTATTGGACTTCATTGGGATTACTTCCAAGACTAGGGTTCGTTGAGCTGTTGGGAAAAATTGTGCTGGTGGTCGTCGAGAACCTGCAACAGACCGGGATAGGGCTCAGCAGGCGCGGGGCCTCTGGCTAGATTGCCATTATTAACAGGCTTGTCGGGATCATTCCACACACCGGAGCCACCCACGAAGGCATACCAGAGAGGAATCATCAAAAGGAGGGCTACGATCAGATATTCGACCGTCACGGAACCATTGTATTTTCGGCATACTGGCTTCATTTTTATTGTTATCGATTTATAAGTTTATCTATTTTAACCAGTGTATTAAAAACTGTGTACCCTGACTGTTGTTCTGATGTAAAGCCTTGGCCGTCAACTGTAACAGCTCGCTACTGCGTTGAAAATTCAGAACCGCAGAATTACGCTCATCGCCACCCACAGACACCAGTTGCCAGTCATCGCGCTGCAACGCATTTTTATAAAATTCAGCGATGTAAGATACCTCAAACTTCGAATCGACCGAAAGGGTTTCTTCGCGTCGCCCCATATCCAGGGACTCAACCTTGCTCAATATCGTAGATCGCGGCGGGATGGGTAATGTGGTTTTCTTGGAGCTGCGAAAAGATGACGGTACCGGGGTCACAACACCCTTACCTGTCACCACTGGTCCAGACTGCTCAAACTGCACTGTGTAATAAAAACCATCCAGCTCATAACCCATGATCATGCGTGCACCCATCTTGTCCTCACGCAACTTGCCATGACCGCGGGTTTTCCAGGTAGAGCGATAAAACTGGACGACATCGTCGAATGTGCCGCGGTACGTAAATATCTTGATCGACATCGGCACGCCATTGAGCGCCATGTGCTCGCCCACCCAATTCCACTCGGCGCGCGGAATGATTTCAATCTCGGGAAGATTGACCGTGAGCGGATCGCGGGAGACTGCGGAGGCAGATACAGAAAACAGAAATACGGTAATCGCGGCTCCCCACATCAGGAGCCGCCTGAACAACATCACGGAGCCACGTACTCCTTGAGGCTGGTAGGCAACACGGTTGACTGGCGTGAATCCACCATGTTGTAGGATTCGGCAATAGGGCTGCCAACATACAAATGATCTTCCAGCTCGTCGAATACGCCGCGAACCGGAGCCAACAGCCCCTCCCATCCACGCTGGAAGGCTCGGGATGCGCTATTCATTCCCGACACGCGATCGCGAAACATGGTCTCGTTGGCCGGCGCCCAGCTGTCAGACACCAGCGCCGAAGACGAGGCGATAAAATAGCGGTTTGTATGTGCAATTGTATCTTCCGGTGGAGCCGGAGTGTTCTCATAATCCAATTCATAAGACCAGAACGAAGTCAGTGTTTCAGCTCCGTGCAGAATTTTATGCGGCTTGGTTGCCTGCAGGATCGAAGCTTTCGGATCCAACGGAATGGACACACGGGACAACTGCAAGGTATCAATGGGCACGGCATTGGCAGGATCGCTGCGCCCACCCCGACCTGCCAGCCAGGCGCTGGCATTGGCACTGCCTGCGGTAGCACTGTGTGCAGCATCACGGTCAATCACGACTGCCTGATTTCCGACATCGAGAATGTCATCGTCATCATCCGGACGCTGCCAGTGCCAATCCCGCCAGGGAGTACGAAAAGTGCTTTTGACGGTGTTACCAAAGCTGCTTTCCGGATCAACCAGAAAACGCGTTTCGATATCGGAAGCCATTTCTTCCGAAGACTTAAGATCCGCCGCCGCGTAAGCAGTTCTTTCCCAGGCAACATAACGTCCCGCCTTGTGCGCTTCAGTCTGCACCATCAGGAAATTCGCCAGTGTCGCCATCATGATCACGATCGGCACAATAAACGCAGCAGACACCAGCAATTCAACACTGGACTGACCGTTTACCCGATTCGACATCGACATATCAGCCACCTGCCACTAGTCCTGAGCCGGCACTATTCGCGCCTGCCAGAAGGGGTTAAACAGATTGGGTTTTTCCTTGAACTTCTTATTATCATAGCTCGCAGCCGCAAAGCCGTAGGAACAATTTGCTCCCCCCTCGCAGGCAGGCCGCTCAAAAAACACTTCCGCTTGCGAAAAGGCGTAAACTTCGCCGTCACAAATATCGCGCTTGGTTTCGAGGTAACGCAGGTTGTTATGCCACCCAGCCTGCTCGTTTCCATCCTCATCTACGCCGATATTGTCACCGCACTTCTGCTGGGAAAGAAAAGCTGTAACACGCGGATTGGTGTAGCCCGGATTCAGATAGGCGTAGCTCTGCACGCCGTCATAGACACCACCTTGAAGGGAGTCGCAATCGATATCGGTATCGTCACCGCACATGCCTGCACTTTGCAATCTATCTATCAATACAGAAGAAATGCTCCCGCCCAACTCCCGACTCATACTTGCAGCATCACCCGAAGCAGTAATGGTAACTGGAGGCGAACTGAAAAAGAGAGCCTTGGCTGTAATACTTAGACTATCCCCAGTGGAGCGCCAGTTTATCTGACCATTGTCGTAATAAACCTCTGTAGAGCCGGAACGTTCTGCAGAGATTTTAAATAAGAGTAAATTAATAAGGTTATAGTTGGACTGCCTGTCGTGAATCCAGTCAGCATTACTGTAGTTGGAAACAGTCGTACGCAGCATCGACAACATGGCACCACCGTCATCAACCGGGCTGGCAGGCGACCCCGCACCCGACGTGCCACTACCACCAGCAAGCACCGACGCACAAAACGCCAGCATGTCATTGGTGACACCTACAGATGTAGCACCAACACCATTGCCTGGACGGGCGAACAGAACCATCTGGCAAAATGCTGCCTGCATGCTCTGCGCCTGCTGGGCAGCCTGAACGGTACCAGCAGTCTTCCCGTGCAAACTGAAATAATCGAGAGTGTCTTGATCATTCAATGAAATAGGAGCAGTTGGCCGCATTTCATAGTCCTTGACAACGGACTGCATGGCGACTTCAACCAGAGGACGACCTTCAGCCGGATAGGCGAAATCACGAAAGGCTTCCTGCTGAAGGGAAGAATAGAAAGCGTTATTGGCATCTACAGAGATAGCATAAGCAGCTGACACACCTTCAGCAAACTCAGGCAGCAACTCCATGACATTTCCAATTGTTTCGGCACCTTGACGAATAAGCGCAACCAAATCCGCCCTTCCAAACAAGTTCAGGATCAATTCCAGAATCTTGAAAATTGGATTATCAGTTACCGCATCGACCGCAGCAGTTCCAACCTGCCCAAGCAAATCCAATTCCATCTGATAACTGAACACGTGCCCGATTGCCACTTCGTTGGCGATCATTGCACGATTGGTATAGGCCATGAAATTGAGCTGCCGGGCCGCGATCTGGGCACCGGAGTAAGCTGCAGCGTCGGCCGCATTGACGAGGTTGATCTTTTCGTTGACTGCGCGCCCGGAATTGAAAACCAGGAACAACATGACGGAAGCAACGAGCATGATGCCCATTGCCAGAATAATGGACTGCCCGGCATTTTTCTTCGCGCCCGAGCGGATGATGATGCTTTTCTTGTAATTATTGTTTCCAAGCGACCGAATCATGGATCACTGGCCCGCATCTTGGTTTTGAAAAATCCTTAAACGATAAAAGGGACTTGTTTCCAAGTCCCTTCGTCATATCAAGTCAGGAGCAGATTACGGATCCAGTTCAGCGTTCTGGCCGCCGTAGCTGTTCAAGCTGCGTGTATCCTGTGCCTGATCGATAGAATCCTGCGCAGTGGTTTGCGCGGCAGTGATAGTACTCGCGGCATTACCACCAGCCAGTTCTTGCGCCATACCACCCAGCTGAGTGCGTACCGAGCTGCCCATGAAGCCCATGGCAGCAATACCGGCAACGGCGATCAGGCCAACGATGATCAGGTATTCAGACATGCCCTGACCGCGGATTTTTTTGGAAGACAGTTTGCGAGAGTGTTTGAAAGTTTGCATAGGTTTAGCCCCGTACTATTTGTTTTTGGTTTTTCGTTCTTTGTTCTGGCTGTAGTCCAGATTTTGAGAGCCTATCATATACTGATCATTTATTGAACTGTAAACGATCGCCCTTGACCCATATACTTGCACAGGGAATGCGCAAGTCAATACCTGCCTGACAAATTAATAACTCTTTTCCGACGAACGCACAAAAGCAGTACAAAAGGCAACTACAAAGACCCAAATGAAAAGTCAGGCACTTTCAAACACGCCATAAAACAATTAGATACCAGCCATATATGTGGCATGTAAAAAATCACGAATTCAATTTTCTGAGTTCTCCGCACGCACCAGTCTATCGAACACAAACCAAGAATTGACGCGCATCTCTTTATAAGAATAACTGCGTCCATTTTGGGTAACTACACTATTTTCATTAGGCGCCATACCAATCATCTGAACAATAAACTTATCAGGGTTGATAATATCAAGTTTAATTATGTTATTAATTTCAGCTGGAAAAGGAACGTTGATACCAACCTTATCCATGCCTGACGCTATCAGGAGCTGCCTGAAAGTGGCACTACTCATGTATCTATCGTCAATACCGATCAAAAAATCCTCTGGATTAGGGTCTGGCT